>JBLWTS010000003.1:74437-91756 GCA_048270045.1 Aequorivita sp. | reverse complement strand
GGTGGCTTTGGTGGTGGTGGCGCTTCTGGAGGATGGTAAGTTCGCCATTATCAATCTTTATTTTTTACGATAACTCCAAAATCCCTTTTCCCCTAAGTTTCTAAAGGAAAAAACTTGAATTTCGACTTTAAATTCATCTTCGATTTCAAATTAGTCGCCCCCCTGACCCCCTAAAGAGGGAAAACATCACTTCGTTGTGCAGGAGTCATATCTTCGAGATATCTTCATCTTCGACTAATTCCTCCGTAGAAAAATTCCTTCTTAAAATTTTGTCAATTTCGGTTTATTAGATACACTCCGTCTTTATACCTCTTACATTTGCAGTTCCAATACTAAACTGAATTAAAGTGTTTTCAAATGACTTCCTTTAATTCTGTTATTTGTTAACGATTGTCCATTTCTAAAGTTTAAATCCATGCAAGAGTTTTTTACCAATACGGGAATCAGTTCAGACCTGTTTAGATACCTGATTCTCCCCTTACTGATATTTTCGGCCCGAGTGTGTGATGTAACACTTTCGACCATTCGGATCATTTTTGTAATGAACGGTAAACGAAAAATAGCGCCTCTTTTAGGCTTTTTCGAGGCTTTTATCTGGTTGCTGGCAATTGGACAAATTATTTCCCAAGTGGACAATATATTCGCTTACCTTGCTTATGCAGGTGGATTTGCTACCGGAACCTTCGTTGGGATGTATATAGAAGAGCGTCTTGCACTCGGAATGGCTGTGTTACGACTCATTACAAAGGAGATTAACGAAGGAATGCTGAACTTTTTACACGAAAACAAATTCAGTTATTCTCTTGTAGACGGTGTGGGGAAAAGTGGAAAAGTGAATGTTATTTTCTTCGTTGTTAAAAGAGAAAACCTGCAGAGATTAGTTGAAGGAATTAATGAGCATCATCCAAATGCCTTCTATACTATTGAGAATATTCGCCAAGTCAATGAAGGTCATCAATTTAACTCACCCATTGGCAGTCAGCAGGATGCGAGGAGGTGGCAGTTAAAGCGCAAATAATTTTAGAGAATTCTTATTTTTTAAACTCGTTTGATCACTTGGCTGCCTATAGAGAGAGAATAAGTACGATGCTCCGTTTAGAACTGGGATAATTAGTTTGGGAGTTTATGAGTTTACCTTCTTCTCCTAAAAGAGAATTCAACTCCTTCAACTTCAACTCCAACTTCATCGTCAATTTCATTTTCCTATCCACCCACTTCCTCAAAAAATTCAAAAGCCCGAACCACCGAATATGGACTTTTTGAAACCTTTAAAGGGAAAGCACAATGCCCTCCATGCGCTGGGGTTTCCAAGAATAAATATTTATGGTGTTTCGCCAAGGCCACAGGATGATCCTCTTTTCCCAAGATGGGATCGTCCCAAGCATTTATAACCAATACAGGAATCTTAATTCCATCAATTGAAAATACTGGGGAAGCTTTTTTATAGTAATCTTGACTGGAGGAATAGCCACCGTGGATAGGAACTATAAACTGACTTACCACATCGTCAAAGTTTCCAATGCTTTTTGAAACCTCCAAAGAAACGAGCTCTGGAAATTGCAGTGCTTTATTGTGGACTTTACCTTTAATTTTCCGGATAAAGCGGTTTAAATAGATTTTACTGATACCTCCTTGAATTTTCTCTGCACTGGAGGCTAGTTGAAATGGCGCGGATATGGCCACAGCAGCCTTAACATTTTTAGGCGTTTTCTTTTGGCCCAGATAATTTAATATTTGGTCCCCTCCCATTGAAAATCCGATCAGGAATACTTCGGAAAATCCCCTTTCAAGGACATGAGCTATTACATAGCCCAAGTCTTCAATAGAAGCATGGTGATATAAAAGAGGGAGCAAGTTCATTTCCCCACCACAACTTCGATTGTTCCACGCAAAGACTGAATATCCTTTTTCAATAAAAAAATTGGCGCATCCGTTGTTATAGTTTTTTCTTGAATCTCCCTCCAAACCGTGGCATAGAATTACCGCCTTATTCGGATTTTGAAGCATATAGTCCACCAACAAGAAATCCCCATCGGGCAATTGCAATCGTTTTCGCTGATAGGGTGGAGCCTCCAACCGATTGATAACCCCTGCATAAATAGTAGAAATATGCCCATTTTGAAAAATGAAGTCGGTTTTATACTCAGATGTTTCAATATAGGGCATAACGTCTGGCTGAAGAGAATGAAAATTTCTTAAATTAAAATAAATGTCAATTGAATCGAATTTAAGATAAAAAAGTTGATATTAATACCCAATCCTTCGCAATTATTCTTAAAACCTAAAAAGTATCTTGGCAAAACCAGAAAATTAAGGCAAAAAATGAGATAAAGTGCTCACCAGACAAAATAATAGTCCTTATTTAAATCTATTCGAAATACATTCCGCCCCTACGCGTTTCTCCTTTACTTCCTAAAGTGTTGAATTTGTAACTAAAGCTCAACATAAAATATTGTTGAAGTATCGTACCTTGACTATCTTGGATATAATTTTCAGAACTGTATCTTCGGGCATTTGTATTCTGATTGAGTAAATCATACACTTTTAATGTCATCGTGCCTCTATCTTTCAACATAGAATAAGCCAGCGTGGTGTTCCAAAACCATGCACTCTTTTGGAAACCTTCACTTATATCCGGGTTGTAATCAAATTCGATATCATTTCGCCATTCAAAATTCTTAGGAACGTACAAACTCGTTCCCAATCTTAAGGAATGCCTTAAATAGTTTTGCTCTTCGTAAATATTATTCTCATAACTACTCCTACTGAAGTTTAGCGTATATCCCGTTCGTATATCGAAAACCTTTGTCCAGGATAAAGTAAAATTTAAATTTGGGCTAAGGGTAAAATTTTGACTTTTATACTCCACACCATTATTGAAGTTTACATCTTGATAAAAATTATTCCAAAGTCCTATTCTTGGTGAGAGACTGATCAAACTATCCAACTTGATTTTTCTACTATATGACAATCCGCCGTACAGATTATATTTTCCGTTCACGTTTGTGTAGGTGGTTTCTCGAATATCGTTTTCATCTACAGTAGTTTTAGGCACCACGGCATCTTCCGAAATATCAGCATTCAAATAAGCATAAAATCCACCTCCTTTTTGAAAGTCGTAATTGTTGTAATTCAAATAAAGATAATGACGGTTTATGGGTTTTAGATCTGGATTTCCCGTAATAATGTTAAGCGGGTTTGAAACATCTGTACTAGGCAGAAGTTGTTCTATTTGCGGCGCTTCGTTGCGAAGGGAATAACCCGCGTAAAGGTTGGCTGTGGACGAAATTTTTGCATTTCCTCTAGCGTGCATTTGAAAGGCACCATACCTATTATCAACTTTCAAATTGGGCCGCAAACCATCTTTTCCTTCCAAATTCTGAAAAACATAGCCCGCTCCCGCATCAAATGATGATTTCTCTGATCTAAAAACAATAGAAGCGTAAGGAATACTTCGGGTATTATTAAAGGTATAATCGGTACTCAATGTGGTATTGAAAATAGAAAAATCCTGAGACGCTTCGTCAAAATCATAGACGGATTTATCATTTAGATTCTGTTTAAAATCGTAGCTATATTTCAAGTCTAAAAACAGTTTCTTAGTTATAAGTGGCAATCGATAGGTAGCGCTGGCTACATATTTAGTTTCATTATTGTCAGAATCTGAATGTTGATTTCGAATTTCTTCGGAAGGCGTGTCGCCAAAAATTCGAGTTTCACTATACATATAATTATCCGTAACCGCATTGTTCCATTCGTTGTTAAAACCAACTTTCACAAAACCACCTGCAGAACCGTATTTTTTGGTTACATCCAATTGGTTTTTAAACCTTCGGCTATTGATTTCATTTGAACTTTCGGAAAAAGCAGCGTTCGTCATTGACCGATTTTCATTCATAGAAATTGATTCGTTATCTCTAACCCCTTTCAGTTGATTATAGGAAAGACTGGGCTTGATATTAATGAGAAACGTGGAATCAACTTTTATATCAAAGCCCAAGTTCACCGCGTGACTATCGGTATCGCTTTTGCTGGAATTTTCACTTTCCGTAAAATATCGGCGGTCGGGTAAAATATTTTCTCTTTGGGTTTTTGTATCGTTAAAGGAACTGCTTCCGGAGTAAAAATAATCGGCTGTTACGTCTGTTTTCTTTTTTATAACATCGGCATAATTTGCGCCTGCAATCCGGCTGTTTACTATGCCTTCACCATATCCGAAACTACGGCCATCAATCATAAACGCGCCGGAACTGCTCATGGACATATTGTTGGCGTTTCCATACATCTTTTGGATTTCACCAAAGCTGAAACCGGGAGAGTTTATATTATTTCCACCTGCCAGAACACTTAGTCTTCTATCATTATCGAAATAATTGAAGAGGCCAGCAAACTCAAAACGTTCATCGGTACCCACACCTGCGGCGACTCTTCCAAAGATTCCTTTGTTATTTTCTTCCTTAATGGTAAGATTTATGGTTTTACTGTCCTTATCTCCTTCTTCTCCCGTAAATGCTTCAGATTTAGACTTGGTATCTACAACCTGGATTTTTTCAATTATTTCCTTCGTCAAATTCCGGGTGGCGATTGTTGGATCATTTCCGAAGAAAGGTTTTCCGTTTACCATTACATTTTTTACTTCCTTCCCATTAACCATAATTTTTCCGTTGGCATCTACTTCTACTCCAGGAAGTTCCTTTAGCAAATCTTCTATTGTAGCATCTTTTTTCGTTTTAAAAGAAGCGACATTGAACTCTAAAGTATCTTTCTTGATAGTTACCGGAGCCCTAGATTTTACGATGACTTCATCCAGACTTGCCACCGAAAAACTAAGCGGAATTTTTCCCATATCTTGTGAAGGTGTATTCAATGCAATTTCTCTTTGAAAAGATTCATAACCTACAAAACTTATATTGACGCGTGCCTTTTTAGCCGAAGTATTCCCCTCTAACAAAAACTTTCCGTTTCTGTCGGAAATGGTATAGGTAATTAAAGTACTGTCCTTAACCGTTTCCATAAAAACAGTTGCTGCCTCTAGTGGAGATTGTGTCTCTTTGTCTATCAAGGTTCCGCTGACTTTGAAATTTTGGGAGAAAGAAGGGACTGAAATAAGAGAAAGCAGCAGGAGGAGAAATAAATGTTTCATCAATTGGCGGTGGTTGTTATCAACTTTCAAAGAAACGAAAAATAATGAAGATTCATCCAAGAAAGCCTTGTAATAGGGACAATTTTTGATAATAATTCAAGAAACTGCTCTTTTGCCTGATTCGTTATTTTAGGTTGGTTTCCTTCTAAAATGGCCTTCATTTTTTGTAGTTTGCGCCTTTAATTTTTCCAAGCAATCAAATGGAAGATCACACCGAAAAAGGTTGGCGATATAACACAATTCGTTATATATTTTACTTCACTGGCCTAATTCTTTTCGGACTTGGAGCTGCTATAACTGTTAAGGTCCAACATCTGGGATTGCATCCTTGGGATGTTTTGAATGTGGCGCTGTTCGATCATTTTGGGTTTAGTATTGGCACGTGGAGCGTTTTGGTAGGACTGTTCTTAATCGGCGTTTCCTTGCTTGTCAGTAGAAAATATGTCAATATTGGAACTTTTTTAAATGCACTCCTCATTGGCGCAATAATGGACTTTTTTCTTTGGACAGATATTTTGCCAGATGCGACTCACAATTGGACAGATTATCTCTTCTTGCTTCTGGGGATTATAATTATTGGTATAGGTGGAGGATTATACGTTTCGGGAGGCGTAGGCGCTGGTCCGCGCGACGGATTTATGCTTTCAATGTCTGAACGGTTTGGACTGTCTGTAAGTAGAGCACGAATTGTGGTTGAAAGCATTGTACTCGTTATTGGCTATCTTTTGGGAGGTCCAGTTTTTTGGGTGACTTTTATTATGACTTTTATCCTAAGTCCGATTTTTCAGTTTTCATTGAAATTCTTCACCCGTTTGAGGGAACGTCTTGTTGGAAAAAATTGACGTAGGATTAAAGGACGTAAGGCAGGTTGAAATCGAAATTGAAATCGAAATCGAAATCGAAATTGAAATTGAAGTCTGCGACTTTAAGAAGGTAATAAGGTTCTCCCCGCTTCAAGGACTAAGTTAAATTCAATATCCCCTTTATTTTTTCCTAAAGTAAACCGTTACAGGAACGCCAGAAAAATTAAAATTCTCACGAATCTTATTTTCGATAAAGCGTTTGTATGGTTCCTTAACGTATTGAGGGAGATTACAGAAAAAAGCAAAACTCGGATATGGAGTAGGCAATTGAGTACAGAATTTAATCTTTACATACTTCGCTTTATAAGCTGGAGGTGGATTTGATTCGATTATAGGAAGCATAACCTCATTCAACTCACTCGTTTTAATCTTTTTACTTCTATTTTGATAGACTTCTACTGCTGTTTCAATGGCTTTGTAAAGTCGTTGTTTTGTAATTGTTGAAATAAAGACAATCGGCACATCCACGAAAGGTTCGCATTGCTGGCGGATGTATTTTTCATAATCCTTAACCGTACTGGTTTCTTTGTCTTCCACCAAATCCCATTTATTGGCAACAATCACAATCCCCTTATTGTTGCGTTGCGCCAACCAAAAGATGTTTTCTACTTGGCCGTCAAAGCCGCGAGTAGCATCAAAAATGAGAATGATTACGTCACAATGTTCAATGGCGCGAACACTTCGCATTACAGAATAAAATTCAAGGTCTTCTTTAACCTTGCTTTTTTTACGAATACCAGCAGTATCCACAAGATTAAATTCGAAACCAAAACGGTTGTATTTAGTGTCGATACTGTCACGAGTAGTTCCAGCAATATCGGTTACTATATATCTGTCTTCGCCAATCAACGCATTGATAAAAGAAGATTTTCCAGCATTGGGGCGGCCTACCACTGCAAAACGGGGCAATTCGCTATTGTCTTCAGGTTCTTTGTCTGGAAGGGCTTTTATCAAATCGTCCAGTAAATCGCCTGTGCCACTTCCACTAATACTTGATAGTGGGTATTGATTTTCAAAACCAAGAGAATAAAACTCCAAAGCATCATTCATCCTGGAAGCAGTATCCACTTTATTGATGGCCAAAAATATTGGTTTTTTGGAACGACGAAGTAGTTTTGCAACATCTTGATCCATTCCTGTTACACCGCTTTCCACGTCCACCATAAATATTATTGCATCGGCTTCATCTATTGCAAGGCTCACCTGCTTATCGATTTCAGCTTCAAAAACGTCGTCGCTTCCCATCACGTAACCTCCGGTATCAATCAACGAAAAATCCTTCCCATTCCAATCGCTTTTTCCGTAATGACGGTCACGAGTAACCCCACTCACGGCATCAACAATGGCTTCCCTTCGCTGAATCATTCTATTAAAAAAAGTGGATTTTCCCACATTTGGTCTTCCCACAACGGCAACAATACTCATAATCTTAAATTTAGAACCTATCCAATTAAGCTAGGCAGCTACAAAAGTAGCTTTTAGTTGTCATAAAAAATAGTATTTTCACGGCTTTAAAAATCAGGAACTGTGCAATTATCCAATGAAATAGTCCTTCGCCCACGGTTCCAAATGGAGCTAGAAATACCGTGTTCGCAATTGCGAGAACGGTTTTCTGAAGTGAAAAAATCGCAATCCAATTTTTCAATATCGTGCGTGGATGATCATGTTTTTATTCGTCTTCCAAAGAAAGACCAACTTTTTTGGTCGCCACAACTGCATTTGGAAATCACAGCAATTTCTGAAAATAAATGCTTGCTACAAGGATTTTTTGGACCAAATCCCACTGTTTGGACCATGTTTATCTTTTTTCACGTGGTAATCGGGACACTGTTTTTAGCTGATATGGTGTGGCTTTATTCTAGTGTAAGCTTAGAAAATCCAATAGGTCTTCAAATAGGAATTGGAGTCGGCTTAGTTTTAATATGGAGCTTACTTTATATTGCGGGAACAATAGGAAAAAAGAAAGGAAAGCCAGGAATGCAACAGCTTTACGGATTTATGACGGAGACGATAGGTTAAGGAAATTCCAAAGTCCTCCACGCCCCTCTCAAAGGGAGGGAGAAAACCTAGTTTTAAAAAGACAGGAGTCAATTTAAATTTGCCCCTTAGGAATTTGGAATTTGTTTTTTGGAATTTCTCAAGAAGCAGGATTTTGCTGAAAGCATTTCTCCAGCATTTCGTAAAGTTCTGGGTGTTTTTTTCTGAACAGATCTGGACGTTCAAAAAAATATTCCGAAGCCACTGCCAGAAACTCAACTTCACTCGTGCCGCCATAACTGCGGATATCGGATTTATTATCGTTGATGGCTTCCATTTCGTCGTGCATCAATTTTAACCATGGCGTAATGTACTGTCTTTGAAGTAGCCTTTCTGGAACGCCATCAGCTTCTCCGTCCATTTTGTCTATGAGATGAACAAATTCGTGAACCGAAGTATTTTCTTTATCTGTATCATTCTCAAAGCCGTGATGAAGTGCCTTTCGGGAAAGTATCATTTGGTTTTCAAATCTCCCAGAACCCACGAGACCCGAAATTATTCGTTTTTTACCGTGATGTTCAAATTCCAGATCATCGTTAAAATTATCAGGGTAAATAATAATACCGCTAAGATTGTTGTAATGCCATTCCTTAAAACCGAAAACTGGAATTACAGCGCTGGCGGCAATCATCACTTTGTCTAGATCTTCAACCTCCGTATTAACTGCTTCGATGTATACCTCACTCAAAAAACGCATCATTCTATCGCGAAACCGCTTTCTTTCGGTTGTAGAAAGATTTCTATAGAATAACACATTCCCACTCAAAAGAGCTTCCCAACTTTTCGGGAAAGATTCAACGGGTCGTTTTTTGTTAAGTGTAAAAGCGTAAAAAGTAAAGGCTACAAGAAGACCAAAGAGGATTATATAGATCATTGATTATTGTTGTAACCAAATCTGCGTAACTGTTTTTCGTTACTCCGCCAGTCTTTATTGACCTTTACATAAAGTTCAAGATGAATTTGTTTTCCAAAGAATTTCTGTAAATCCTTTCTTGCCTCTACTCCTACTCTTTTCAATGCCGAACCCTTATGACCGATGATGATTCCTTTTTGAGTCTCACGCTCTACCATAATAATACTGCGGATTCGGATGATGTTTTCATCTTCAAAAAATTCCTCTGTGTCGATTTCAACAGAATAAGGAATTTCTTTTTTATAATGAATCAAGATCTTTTCGCGGATGGCTTCATTTACGAAAAATCGTTCTGGTTTGTCGGTTAATTGATCCTTTGGGTAAAATGGTGGAGATACGGGAAGGAGTTCGATTATTCTATTAAAAACTTCAGGTACGCCGAAATTCTTTAAAGCAGAAATTGCAAAAATCTCAGCATTCGGCACTTTTTTTTGCCAAAGCGTGAGAGCGGCGGAAAGCAGTTCTTCATTACCTTCATCAATTTTATTTATCAGAAGTAATACGGGAATCTCTGCATTTGTGATTTTATTAAAAAACTTTTCGTCCTTCAGTTCCTTTTCGCCCAATTCCACTAAATAGAGAAGGATATCAGCATCTTCAAAAGCAGATTTCACAAAGTCCATCATACTTTCCTGAAGCTGATAAGCAGGCTTGATAATACCAGGTGTGTCACTCAACAGCACCTGAAAGTCATCGCCATTTACAATTCCGAGAATTCGGTGTCGAGTAGTTTGTGCTTTGGAAGTGATTATTGAAAGTCGCTCGCCCACGAAAGCATTCATCAGCGTACTCTTGCCAACGTTGGGGTTTCCTATAATGTTTACGTATCCAGCTTTGTGTTCAGACATTACTTTTGATTTGTTGCAAAATTACGGTAATTTAAACGAAATGGCTCTAAATGAAACATCCATTGCTTATTTTTAAAGGCATACCAGAATAACTGATTGAATGTTCCATATGTCCCTTAAAAAACAAATATAATAGACAGATGAAAACCCATCCAACTATTATCTGATTTGAAACAATTCTTACACTTTGAATATTGAAATCCCTATTTTTGTGGAATGCTATTTCCAAAGAAAAAAATAGAGATTGAAGAAGGAGATTATTACCTAACACCCGAAGGTTATAAATGCTTTACTGAAAAATACCATTTAAAACGCGGTTATTGCTGCCAAAGTGGATGTAGGCATTGTCCGTATGGGTTTGATAGGAAAAAAGGTTAGAGGTTAGAGAAATTAAAAAATTAAATTGAGAATGCAATAAAGCTTAGCGGCTTTGCGAGAAAAAAATATACAATGAATTTCAAAGAACAAATACAACAAGGCATTCCATCCATCCTTCCAGAGAAAAAGGAATATGATAAATCCGTAAATCACGCTCCAAAACGGAAGGATATTCTTTCTAAAGAAGAAAAAGAACTCGCCTTAAGAAACGCGCTTCGATATTTTGAACCAAAGCATCACGCCACACTACTACCCGAATTCAGAGAGGAATTGGAGAAATACGGTCGTATCTATATGTATCGCTTTCGTCCAGATTATAAAATGTACGCAAGGCCTGTTGACGAATATCCTGGGAATAGCGAGCAAGCGAAAGCGATAATGCTGATGATTCAAAACAATTTGGATTACGCCGTGGCACAACACCCCCACGAACTCATCACTTACGGCGGAAATGGCGCGGTTTTTCAGAATTGGGCGCAGTATCTATTGACGATGAAATACCTTTCTGAAATGACGGATGAGCAAACCTTGGCAATGTACTCTGGTCATCCAATGGGCTTATTCCCTTCACATAAAGATGCACCTCGCGTTGTTGTTACCAATGGAATGATGATTCCGAATTATTCCAGCCAAGATGATTGGGAAAAATTCAATGCGCTTGGAGTAACCCAATACGGCCAGATGACCGCGGGAAGTTATATGTACATCGGTCCGCAAGGAATCGTTCACGGAACTACGATTACGGTTTTGAATGGTTTCAGAAAAATTAAAAAAGAACCAAAAGGTGGCTTATTCGTCACCTCAGGTCTCGGCGGAATGAGCGGTGCGCAACCCAAAGCCGGGAATATTGCTGGTTGTGTAACGGTTTGCGCCGAAGTGAATAAAAAAGCCACAGAAACCAGACATTCCCAAGGTTGGGTAGATGAATCTATATCCGATCTGGATGCTCTCTGTAAACGCGTAAAAGAAGCTGTTTCGGCCAAAGAAACTGTTTCTATCGCTTATGATGGAAACGTAGTGGATGTTTGGGAAACGTTTGCTGATGAAAATATTCAGATCGACTTGGGAAGCGACCAGACTTCTCTTCATAATCCGTGGGCAGGCGGGTATTATCCTGTTGGGATGACTTATGAAGAATCTAACGAAATGATGGGCAAAAACCCGGAGCTCTTTAAACAGAAAGTTCAAGAAAGTCTTCGCCGACAAGTAGAAGCTATTAACAAGCATACAGTAAAAGGCACTTATTTCTTTGATTATGGAAATGCATTTCTTTTAGAAGCGTCTCGTGCTGGAGCGAATATTTATAAAGATAAAAATGGAGCTTTTATTAGCTCCCCTTCCCTTGGGAAAGGGGCCGGGGGTTGGGCTTATCCTTCTTATGTTCAAGATATAATGGGTCCTATGTGTTTCGATTTTGGATTTGGACCTTTCCGTTGGGTCTGTGCCTCAGGAAAACCAGAAGACCTTCAAAAGACCGACAAACTCGCAACTGAAGTATTGGAAGAATTGATGAAAAATTCTCCTAAAGAAATTCAACAACAGATGCAGGACAACATTACGTGGATTAAAGGAGCTCAGGAAAACAAATTAGTTGTTGGTTCACAGGCGAGGATTTTATATGCTGATGCTGATGGAAGAGTAAAAATTGCTTCTGCCTTCAACAAAGCTATTTCTGAAGGTAAAATAGGTCCCGTAATTTTAGGTCGAGATCATCACGATGTTTCAGGAACGGATTCACCATATCGCGAAACTTCCAATATTTATGATGGGAGCAGATTTACTGCAGATATGGCCATTCAAAACGTGATTGGCGACAGCTTCCGAGGGGCTACGTGGGTTAGCATTCACAACGGTGGTGGCGTTGGTTGGGGCGAGGTAATAAACGGAGGTTTCGGAATGGTTCTTGATGGTAGTACCGATGCACAAAGACGCTTGGAAAGCATGCTTTTCTGGGATGTAAATAACGGAATTTCACGCCGCAGCTGGGCGCGGAATGACGGAGCCGTTTTCGCTATAAAAAGAGCAATGGAGAACAATCCCAATTTAAAAGTTACCCTTCCAAATCTAGTTGATGATAAATTATTCGAATAAAATCTTTAACCCACACCATTAATTCACAAGATTTATAACGTTCGCGAATTGGTGGCTAATAATTAAAACTATGAAAGCACTCAAATTTCTACCCGTATTGCTTCTATTCGTTTTCACCTCCTGCTCCACCGTTCGTGTGGCGACGGATTACGACAAGGAAGTAAATTTTAATCAGTACCATTCCTTTGCTTTCTATAAACCGGGAATTGACAAAGCGAAGATCAGTGATTTGGATAAAAAACGAATCCTTCGAGCGATCGAAAGTGAATTATCCAACAAAGGAATGATGAAATCTGATTCTCCAGATTTATTGGTCAGTATTTTCACTAAAGAAAAGGAACGCATCGACGTTTATAATAATAATTTCGGTTATGGATGGGGATGGAATCCTTATTGGTATGGTGCCTATAACACCAGTAATGTTTCACGTACCGCTGAAGGCACTCTTTTCATAGACCTGATTGATGCAAAAACCAATAGCCTTGTTTGGCAAGGAATGGGAACGGCAGATTTAGTTACTCAAGATATGGAGAAAAAAGAAGCACGAATTCGTGAAATCGTAATGGAAATTTTAGCTCAGTATCCTCCGGGAAGCAAGAAAAAATAAAATATTGGGTAAGGATTTAATTCCTAAATAAATCAAAAGTTCACTCGCGTGGACTTTTTTCGTGTGTAATTTTAAGGTTGTAAATTCAATCGCTAGATCATGAAAAACTTACTCTTCATTTGCTTCATCATTCTATTTTTCAGTTGTAAGGAAAGCCACAAAGGAGTGAATAAAACTGTTTTGGATTACAAAGGAACAATAGAAAATACTAGTTTAAATGAAAAAACTGAGAAGGATTATCAGAATCAAATAATTCCAGGCAGGAGATTGGGAAGGATAGTTTTAAATGAAAATGCAACTACAATACTCGACAGTCTTGGAAAGCCTGATTCTGGAGATGCTGCAATGGGAAAAGCCATTTCCACATGGCACGAAGGCACAAATAATCAATTATCGCTTTATACTTCCACTAAAATGGGAGTTGAAAATTTCTCAAGAATCAAAGCAATCCGATCTTTATCTCCAACCTATAAAACCTACAACAATCTAGGTGTGAACAGTAATTTGTCAGAGATTGAAAAGCGTTTCGAACTTAAGAAAATAGGAACTTTCGCATTTGAAGAAAAAATCTATACTCTCTACTTCACCGAAATAGGAATGGGTTTTGAAGTAGGAGAAAACCAAAAATGCAGTGGGATTGTACTCACTGAAAAAGGGACTGAACCAGACCAGCTATACCTCACCTTTTATCCCGATTTGAAGAAAATCTAAAAAGAATATTTCATTAAAGAATTGGACAAAAAAGCCTTCCGAAAAACAGGAAAGCTTTATAGAAAGTGGGTAAAAAATAGTTATTGTTTAATCAGTTTTAGACCATTTTGCCTTCCCTCCTTTGTCGAAAGATTCATAAAATAAATTCCAGAAGTCCAATTTATAGTATCTATCGATACCGTTGTCTCTTGGTTGTATTTAGAACTAAACACTTGTTGCCCTAATACATTAAATATCGAAATTACTTCAATAGGAGAATTACTATTTATAAGCATATCATTTTCGACTGGATTTCCAAAAAATACAATAACTTCAGACTTATCTTCAATACCAACCGTTTCATTTAAAACATTTTGAGCATATATTTTTAGACCATTTCCTTTGTCTTCTGCAAAAACTGCAATACTTTGCTCATTTGCCTGTTTTGTAAAATTCACTCTTTTTTTACTAGCGGCAAACGTGGCTACAGGACGTGTTTCTTCGAGCCATTCAAAATCACCATCTTGAGTAAGATAAGCGACATTTAAAGTTGTAGGAGACACTCCATTATTTTCTCCTTCTTCCATTATAAAAAGAGGGCTATCCCCTCGTAAACGAAGTTCTCCGGCATGTGACTTATTAGAGCCAATTGGAAATACTTCTTTTGCATTATCAGTAAATTGCCGGGCTCCAGAGTCTTTATCAAATTTTTGCACATATTCTCCACGCTCACTTTGATTGGTATTCATATAAGTCGAAACTGCCCAGATATATTGGGAATCTAATTGATATGCAATCTCGGTCTCCATTTCATAGTCGGTCTCATTGGTGTCAAAGTCAGAACCGTTAATCCCCCAAGGCAATGTTCCGTCAGGATTAATTCGTTGTAAATAAGAGTCAAATCGTGTTCCAGCGGAAGCAAAATAGCCCATATAAACCACGTCGCCATCCTGCAAACCTGGATAAGACCGGTTAAATGCGGTGGCTCGGTCTGCTAGTTGGATTGCATTTGGCCAAACAGGATTTCCATCCATATCATATCTTTGGGCATAAAGATTTGAGTTTATTCCAAAAAGCAAGGAATGGAAAACCATAATATAATTCCCATCCGAAAGCTCAAACAAATTGGCAGGTACTGTCGCACTACCCCCTTGTTCTATTGGCATTTCGGTTGCCCATAAAGCCACACCATTTTCGTCAAATTTTTGCATTAGACCTCCAGAAGCCCCAAGCCAACTAACCACTGCACCACCGGTAGATAGCGGTAAAATAGTGACTACATTGCCGCTACCAACTTGAACACCGTTTGCGCCCCATAAGTGGTTTCCTTCAATATCCATTTTGAAAACAAAAGCAGGATCTCCACCTCCAGTTCCAGTTACACCAACATACAGATTATCATCTGCATCCACTGTTGCACTCATTATTACAGTATAAGAACTCATTGGAATTTGATCACTTACCAAAATACCATCATTACCGAATTGTTGGTTTCCAAATGCATCTATAACTTGTACACGCAATTCAATGAAGGTTGGTGCGTCAACATTTTTCCAATAGACTACATAAGTTTCGCCGTTTGAAGTACCACGTGCAAGTACATCTAATTCTCCAGATTCAGCTACGAGGGTATTTTGTTCTGTGTCGGTTGTCCATTGTGCAGAAGCGATAAATACGGTTAAAAAACAAATAATTGTAAAAAGTGTTTTCATTGATTTTTGATTTTAGATTGATTTTTGCTAGTATTTTCTTCTTTATCAAATTCTTGGATGATATTTTTAAAGTATTTTTCTGACAGTATTATTTTCAACAAGTTATCCTAATCGGATTTGTATTTCAGGACAAAACATTGATTGTAAAATATTTCAAATCAAACGGTGATTTCACAAAGTTATGATTTTCAACACTATCAACAATATTCGATACAGAAAAAATACGATTAAATAAATATCAGTTACTTAAATAAGAAATATACATTTTATAAAATCAGTAGTTTAACACCTCCAAAATCTTATTCTTCACTTTTTCTGTCGAAGGAATCATTGTTTCCTCGAGTACAGAATTCAATGGAATGGCGGGCATATTTTCAGACCCAATCAACATAACTGGTGCATCCAATTGCTGAAAACACTCTTCTTGAATTCTTCCTTGCAGTCCTCTACTAAATCCATTTTCGGACGGTTCTTCGGTTACGACCAAGCATTTTCCGCATTTTTTTACAGATTTAAAAACCGTTTCATAATCTAATGGATGAAGGGTTCGAAGATCCACAATTTCAATCCTATCCTGCATTCCCAGTTCTTCGGAAGCATTCATCGCCCAATGCACGCCCATTCCATAAGTAATGATTGAAAGCGTTTCCTCCTCTTCCTGTTTCCAGATTTCCTGAAGCACCCACGCTTTTCCCAAAGGTAAAATGTAATCCTCAGCAGGTAAAACGGAAGTCGCGCCTTGAGTTCCCTTTACCTTACTCCAGTAAAGTCCTTTGTGTTCAAAAATCACAACGGGATTTGGGTCGTAATACGCAGCTTTCATCAAGCCTTTTAAATCAGCGCCATTACTTGGATATGCAATTTTAAGTCCGCGAATATTCGTAACTACACTTTCTACGGAGGAAGAATGATAAGGGCCGCCACTGCCATAAGCACCAATAGGAACACGTAAAACCATAGAAACTGGCCATTTTCCGTTTGATAAATAACAGCTTCGGCTTACTTCTGTAAAAAGCTGATTCAGTCCAGGCCAGATATAATCGGCAAACTGAACCTCAACAATGGGTTTTAAACCTACGGCACTCATTCCCACTGTACTTCCAACAATAAAAGCTTCTTGAATGGGAGTATTAAAAACCCGATTATCCCCAAATTTTTCAGCTAAAGTCGCAGCTTCACGGAATACACCGCCTAAGCGTCTTCCTACATCCTGTCCATACAAAAGGGATTCTGGATGCTTTCTCATGATTTCCTCAATCGCGGAAAGTGCACAATCAACCATAACCACTTTCTCGCCTCCTGCGGGACTTCTTTCCCCAACTTCTTCGGTTATTTCTGTGGGCGCAAAATCGTGTGTAAATAAATCTTCAGGTTTTGGACCTTCAGCTTTAAATGCTTTTTTAAGTACTTTTTCAACTTCGATTTCGATTTCGTTTTCGATTTCGCCGAGTTCTTTCTCCTTAAAACCATTTTGTAAAAGTAGTTTCTTTAATTTCGGATATGGATCGCGACTTCTGGCTTCTTCCAAATCATCGCGATAAAACTCCATTCTAACACCAGAAGTATGATGGTTCAATAGCGGAACTTTCGCGTGCACCAAAAATGGTCTGCGCTCCGTTCTAATTTTTGAAATTACATTTTGAAGTGTATTATAACTTTCTTCAAAATCAGTGCCGTCGATAGTGACAGCTTCCAAGCCCTTAAAACCTCTAGCATATTCAAAAGCGTCTTGGGCTCTCGTTTCTTCCGCATTGGCTGAAATATCCCAGCCATTGTCTTGAACTAAGTAAAGGATTGGCAATTTCTTTAAAACTGCCATCTGGAAGGCTTCGGCAACTTCTCCTTCGGTAACGGAAGCATCGCCGAGACTGCAAACTACAATCGGTGCATTCCCGCGCAGGCGGGAATCCTTAGAATGAACCGACGAATCGTAATCACTTGAAGAATTCCTTGCTTTAGCAGTTTCTGAAACATTTGAATTTTGCTCTTCGTCAAAGAGATTACCGCCTTCGCGGTAAAGAAAGACTTAAGCCAATC
>JBLWTS010000003.1:0-74427 GCA_048270045.1 Aequorivita sp. | reverse complement strand
TGCATTCCCGTTGCGGAACTTTGATGCGGGATTTTGGGTTTGTCAGCATCTCGAAGACTCGGATGGCAATAATAAGTTCTTCCTCCCGAAAAAGGATCGTCCTTTTTCGCCAAAACTTGAAGCATCAGCTCATAAGGCGTCATTCCAATAGAAAGCAGAATTGAGTCATCGCGGTAATATGGAAACACATAATCCTGAGGTAATAATTGCATTCCAGTGGCAATTTGAATCACTTCATGGCCTCGCGAGGTTGCGTGAACGTATTTTGAAACTGTTTTAAAATTCTTCTCATAAATCTCTGTCATTGCTTTTGCTGTGACGAGGGTTTTGAAGGCTTTTTTGAGTATGTTTTTTTTTATCTTTTTATTCATTTTATTTACCATTGGCTTATTGTTGGACGGTTTGAACCACGATCATCCCGCTAGCTGGACTACACGATTCACGACTTTTCAAAATTTGACGATTTGATTCACGGCTATCCCTGTCCTGGTTCGTGCAGTAAGCAAAGCGAACGGTCGTGATTCAAAACGTTCCTTTCACACTAAAACGTCCTTTTCACATCAAATTCTTCCATATATTCAGCAATTCTTCTTAAAAAAGAACCTGCTAAAAACCCATCTACTATTCTATGATCGAAAGAGAGTGAAAGGTACATCATTTGACGGATTTCAATGGTATCTCCATTTTCACGTTCCATTACCTCCGCGCGCTTTTTGATGACTCCGACGGCTAAAATTGCCGCTTCTGGTTGGTTGATAATAGGCGTGCCCATCAAACTTCCGAAGGTACCTACATTACTGATTGTAAAAGTGCTGCCACTGGTGTCATCTGCTTTCAATTTGTTGTCACGAGCTTTTCCCGCAAGTTCGTTGGTCGCTGCCGCCAATTCCTTTAAATTCTTTTTATCGGCATTTCGCACAACAGGAACAATTAGGTTTCCTGAAGGTAGTGCCGTTGCCATCCCGATATTTATTTCATCTTTTACAATGACATTTTTTCCATCTAAGGAAGAATTTATCATTGGGAAATCTTTGATTGCTTTCGCTACAGCTTCTACAAATAAAGGTGTAAACGTCAATCGCTCGCCATATTTTTTCTGAAAGACTTCCTTATTTATATTTCTCCAATTAACCATTTCGGTTAAATCCGCTTCTACATAAGCAGTTACGTGAGGAGAAGTATGTTTTGAAAAAACCATATGGTCGGCAATCATTTGCCGCATACGATCCATTTCGACAATCTTGCCTTTGCCTTTGTCGAATTTTAAATCGGGAACTTGAAAAGTGGGATTCCCGCCTTCGTGGGTATTTTGCGCAAATTTAAACGGACGTCCGTTTTCTATATATTCTGAAACATCACTTTTTCGCAAACGGCCGTCTTTTCCAGTTCCAGGAATTCTAGCAAGCTCTTCGTAACTGATATGATTTTTTCTTGCAATGCTATCAACTAAAGGTGAAATAAAGATGTTTTCGTTTACCTTGAAAGAAGATGAAGTCGTACTTCGACTCCGCTCAGTAACCTTATCTTTTGAAGATGAAGATGAAGTCTTCGATTTCCCTTTCGTTTTTGAAGTAGTTTTCACTAATTCTCCATTTTCTGAAAGTTCCAAAATTGCAATCACTTCTCCTATCGGGACTATATCTCCATTATTGAACTTATGCGTTATCATTTTTCCTGAGACGGGTGCCGGGACTTCATTGTCCACTTTATCCGTAGCAACCTCAAGTAGTATATCGCCTTCTTCAAAAGAATCGCCTTCATTAACACGCCATTCAATGATGGTGCCTTCGGTAATGCTTTCGCCCATTTTGGGCATTTTGAATTCTGTTTTGTTCATTATTTTCATATTCCTTTGCGACCTAGGTAACTCAGCGTTGAATGATTTACCGCAAAGAACGCAGAGAGTTTAGTTATCTGTAAACCTATCATTGGCTTTTGGCTGATTCCAATTTGTTAAAAAGTTCCAATGCGAAAATACGTAATTCTTTTTCAGAAATCCAGTTTTCTATGATAGCTAACCTAAGTTTCAGATCGCACTTTCAATTTAAAACAGAGGATTTTTTTGTTCCATCTGACAACAAAATCAGCTATAATCGTTCTTATAAAGAACAATTTTTCCTATTTTATGTTCCATATTAGAACAATTCTAAGTATATTTGTTTTTGAATTCTATCACAATAGAAATGGATTCATTACGACTTGTTCAGGAAACACTATTAAAACATCTGTCTCCTTTCCGCAGATATCTTTCGCTAGAAATCGATTGGAGCGATCGGCTGATAGCTGTCAAGGGAACGCGTGGCACAGGAAAAACAACACTTTTGCTTCAACGTATTAAATTGGATTTAAACGAAGAAGATAAGAATCGGGCGCTATATGCCACCTTGGATGATTTATATTTCTTAGAAAACACCATAGTCGATTTGGCTAAAGATTTCCAACTTTCTGGTGGGAAATTTCTTTTTTTGGATGAAGTTCACAAATATCCGCGATGGTCCAGGGAATTGAAGTTGATTTACGATCAATTTCCCGAACTCAAGGTTGTTTTTACATCATCTTCTATGCTGGATATTTTGAGTGGGGAGTCAGATTTGAGCAGAAGGGCAGTTTCTTACACCCTTCAGGAATTGTCATATCGAGAATTTCTCGAATTGGAACTCGAAAAGGAATTACCGACTTTTACCTTTGGAGAAATTTTGGAAAACCACCGAGATATTTCCGATAGTCTTAAAAAAGAACTAGAGTTTCCTCTGAAGCATTTTCAGGATTACCTTTCTTTTGGGGCATACCCATATTATAAAGAAAACAGGAATACTTATCCTCAAAAGCTGCTTCAAACCATTATGCTAATTATCGAAAACGATATGAATGCAGTGGAAAATATTAGTTTCGACGAAACCCGAAAAATCAAAAAGCTATTAGTAGCCATTGCGCAAAGCACTCCGTTTACCCCAAATATTTCAAAACTGAGTGAGCGATTGGGTATGAACCGAAAAAATCTCCTCAACGCGCTACGATTATTAGCTAGAGCGGATTTGATCATTGAACTCTTCAAACCCAATAAAGGAATCGGAGCTTTTACCAAGCCAGAGAAACTATACTTGCACAACGCCAATATAATTTTTGCACTCGACAGTAAAAACTCTGATAAAGGAGCAATACGGGAAACTTTTTTTGCCAATCAAGTCGGGAGGAGTGAAATCTTACATTTGGCTGAAAAAGGAGATTTTATAGTAAACAACACCTACACTTTTGAAATAGGTGGAAAAAACAAATCGGGAAAACAAATCTTGAATGTTCCAAGAGCTTATGTGGCGAGGGACGACATCGAATTTGGTACGCCGAATATCATTCCCTTATGGCTGTTCGGATTTATGTATTAGGAGCGTTAATTGTGAAAGACCTAAAAGGTAGCCTGCGGCAATACCTTGCAGGTCAAGTTCATTTTTCTCAATTAAAATTATCAATTTAATAAGGTTGCTGAGTGATTCCGTCCTGAAAGCTATCGGGATTATTAGGATTGTATCGAAGCATTATTTCTTTCTAAACTCTTCCAAGGTTTTATAAAAATCCTCTTGAATTGGCCTGTTCTTAGGTATTTCAAGCAAAGGTTCTACTTCCCTCAAACTTTCATGACAATCAGCTGGTAATTGCTGATACAATCTCGTTCCCGCTGTTTTCCAAGCAATCATTTCATCTGAAATATCTTTGATTGCTTTTGCAGGATTACCGACAATCAACTTACGCTTCGGAAATTTTTCTTCGGCTTTTACAAAACTCATGGCACCAACAATACATTCATCGCCAATTTCAGCATCGTCCATTATCACGCTGTTCATTCCTATCAAACAATTTCTACCCAAATTTGCACCGTGAATTATTGCTCCGTGGCCTACGTGAGCGCCTTCTTTCAGTATAATGCTTTTCCCTGGAAACATGTGCACTGTACAATTTTCTTGCACATTTACTCCGTCTTCCAAAATAATTTCGCCCCAATCGCCCCGAATTGCTGCTCCTGGGCCGATATAACAATTTTTTCCTATTAGCACATTGCCTGTTACAGCCGCTAGTGGATGAACGAAACTTGATTCGTGGATTACGGGGATGTGGCCTTTGAAAGAATAAATCATGCTTCCAAATCTTGAATTATTTCCTGAACGGATTTATTAAGAATTGGAATGTCAAGATCAATTATTTGCCAAACCTCCTCCGCATCCACACCAAAATAATTATGTGCTACGATGTTTCTAAATGATTTTATCTTATTCCATTCAACAGTTGCAAATTTCGATTTAAATTCTGTCGAGATTTTTGAAACAGCCTCTCCTAAAACGATAAAATTCATCAACACAGCATCAAATACTTTTTGATCTTGATAAAACGCTTCCGCAGAAAAGATGCCTTGTGTAAAATCGACTATTTTTGCACAAGAATCTTGAATTGCCATCAGATTCGCCTTATCCTTTTTATACATAAATCACTTCTTTTAATATCTCTTGCTTATAATAAGGCTTTAAATATTTTTCAGAGGCAACATCTACAGAACGATTGAATTTATTGAAAAGCAAATTACGCAAAGACTCCTTTTTTCCATAAATATCAGAAGTTCCCTCTTCAAATTCAACTATCAGGTCTATGTCACTTTCTGATGTGGCATTTTCATTAGCAAAAGAACCAAATAGACCAATCTTTGTTAGGCTAAACGTTTTGTATAAATAAGGTTTTTGTTCTTTCAGAAACTCCAGTATCTTATCCTTAGTGGCACTTTCCATAGCACTCGTTTTAAAAATCTAAAGTTAGTCAATTCCCTGCAGAATATATTTCCATTTGATTGGTTCAAAAACCATTCTCAAGCAACTATTCAAACCTCTTCAAAGTTTCCTTCGTAAAATCACTCAATACCAATCTTCCTGAAATCACTGCTCTTTCAGCAAGCAATTCATCCCAATCCTCGGTGCCGTTCCAAAAAACCTTTTTCATTTCTTTCATTGCCTCAGGATTGTAATTGCAAAGGTTCTCAGCAAACTTCTGAACTGCCTCATCCAACTCTTCCAAAGAATCATAAACATGATTGTACAATCCTTTTTGTTTTGCCCATTCGGCGTCGTAAAAACTGTTCGCATCAATGGCGATTTGGCTGTAACCGCTAGTGCCTAATTTTCTTTCAACTGCTGGACCGACAACAAATGGACCTATTCCAACATTCAACTCACTCAACTTGATTGCTGCGAATTTTGTTGCCATACAAAAATCCGTAGCCGATGCAACTCCCACCCCGCCACCAACAGCTTTTCCCTGGATTCTTCCAATGATAAATTTTGGACATTTGCGCATGGCGTTTATAACATTTGCAAATCCGCTGAAAAATATTTTTCCGGTTTCGGCATCGTTGATGTTTATTAATTCGGTGAAACTGGCGCCTGCACAAAAAGTTCGGTCGCCACCACTTTTTAATATTATTACTTTTACTTTAGCGTCATTTCCCGCTTCGGTAATCGTATTTGCAAGTTTTGCCAAAAGATCTCCTGGCAGACTATTTTGTGCTGGATGGAAGAATTCGATGGTTGTAATTCCTTTTTCGATCGTTGAAGTTACATAAGATTCGCTCATTTATTATCAATATTTACTGGGATTGTGTTCTACAAAATAAACCAACTTTTTTGAAATATTGCCGTTTTTAGAAAAGTTTAAATCATTTAATAGTTATGTGACTTACGAGACTCAAATTCGTTTCGCTATTGAAATCAAAAATGAAGTTGTTCTGAGATGATATCTATATGAATAAGCTCCGTTTTCGTGTTTCAATCTTCTCACAACCGATGACTATTGGATACCAACCAAGGTGTTTTATATTATCTATATTTGAAAATCGAGAAATCGGATATCACTAACCAATATTAACCCCCCATTAAAGTGAAAAAGTTTTGGAATATTTTTCTGCTGTCAACCGTGATTATTGCAACGGCTTTGACGGTTTGGATGTATAATATTAGCAATAATATTTTGCCCATAAAATATGAAGCCAGTGTGGACCACAAGGAACTAAACATTTGCAATAAAAACATACTTTCTCATTATCACTCCTTGACCGATTATGTAGAGAGCAAAAAAGCGATAAAAAAGGAATTACTCCCATTAATAAATGAAAAAAATATTCAATTCGATTCTAAAAACGGCTATGTCACTATCAGATTTATTGTTAACTGTAATGGCGAAATCGGTTTGTTCAGAGCCAATGAGATTGATGCCGAGATGAAAGCCGCAAATTATTCCAGCGCAACTATTAATGAGCTTACAAATATTGTCAGCACGCTGAATAACTGGGAGATAAAACCCCATAATGGTAATAAATATGACAGCTATTACTTTATAAACTTCAAAATTGAAGAAGGACAAATCACTGACATTTTTTAAGCTATGAAGTTATTTTTAAAAATCCTGAAGATATTTATTTCCTTCGTACTGTTCCTTTATATATCATTACTGGCATTTTTTCTTTTGTTTCAAAATAAAGAGCAGCGATATAAGACGGCTGGACATTTGCAAGGCTCGGAATTGTCTGAAACGTTATTTGAAATTCTTAAGTTTCAAAATCCTGATGATTCAGATATTTACTTTTCGCAATCCATCGCTTTTAATAAATACGGCCATCACGACAAAGGTTTTGAACTTTTAGATCAAGCGGTGGCGTTAGAGCCAAAAAAACATTTGGGATATCGAGGTTATATGAAGCTCCGATTTTTAAGGGATTTTGACGGCGCACTGGCAGATTTCGACCAGCTGGATAGTCTAACCCCAAACTTTAACGATGCGCCATGGGGCGAAAACATAGATTTCCTACGGGGTGAATATTATTATGGCAAAAAAGAATACCAAAAAGCAATTGATCGTTTCAATCTGAATATCAAAAATCAATCGGAAGAATGGGCAGATATCCATTCCTTTGTTTATCTCGGGATGTGTGAATATGAACTCGGAAACTACCAAAAAGCAATAATAGAATTGAACAGAACATTGGCTCAATCAGACAAAACACCAGAGGCCTATTTTTATCTAGCCAAAGTGTATAAAGCAATGGACAGCCTTCCACAAGCGAGGAAATACATAATAAAAGCCAAAGAGAATTTCGCCTATAAACGAGAGGACCATTATAATGAATATTTAAATGAAATCTATCTCTCCGATATAGAGGCCTTTGGGGAAGATCTGTAGAAATCGGAATTGAAAACTACTTCGTGAGAGGTTCTGAACTTCCTGTATCGAGTCGTCCTTCATTTTTCAAGTCTTAACTCTTCCACCTCTGCGATATATGACGCACTTCTAGGACAACTAGAAAAAGGAAAAACGGCAACTCGGGAAGGAAAACACAGTTTTGAAAAATTTTCTTCTCAATTTTGTAATCATCAAAAACAACAAATGGAACAATCATATTTTGAAGAAAAGACGTTTACCAAAATAGACTTCAACCATAACCCTTTGGCAAAAGGAGAGTATGACAATTGTCGTTTTGTGGATTGTGATTTTTCAAATTACAACCTATTCAATTTTAGCTTTACCGACTGCGAATTTCTTGGTTGCAATTTAAGTTTGACCAAACTTGCAGGCACCGCTTTTAAAGATGTTCAATTCAAAGATTGTAAAATGCTGGGATTGCGTTTTGACCAGTGTAATGAATTTGGACTTGCATTTAGCTTTGAGAATTGCACTTTAAACCACTCTTCATTTTATAAATTAAAAATTAAAAAGACAAGATTTAAAAACTCACAACTTCGCGAAGTAGATTTTGCAGAATGTGATTTGAGTGCGTCTGTTTTTGATAATTGCGATTTGGCAGCCGCAACTTTCAACAATACAAATCTTGAAAAATCGGATATTAGAACTTCATTCAATTACTCTTTAAACCCTGAAATAAACCGAATTAAAAACGCAAAATTTTCCCTTTCTGGCATTTCAGGATTGTTGGAGAAATATAATATTGATATCGACCTCAATAATTAGTGCCATTAAAAACTTCAATCATTGCACTCACCGAACCACTTTTTAATCTTGCGGATTTGTGAGTTTTTATTACAAAAGCACATTCTATCTTTCTAAAACTATTGTCGTAAGACGTTAATTTTTACAATATTGGGTAGAATGAAAATTAATTCCTATCTTGATATACCCCTTCAATCATTTGTGAAAAAACAAAATTTAAGGTGAAATACACAATAAAAATACTGAAATCTTGTAATGAAAAATAAGATGAGAGAACACTGAAAACTCTAACAACCAACAGCCCATAAACACTAGAAACCATGAAAAACTTATACATTTATATTTTACTCTTGTCGGTTTCCTTCGGCTATAGTCAGACCCATGGATACACTTATTTTGATTCTGGAACTTTTGAGGAATGGACAAACTCAGATGGATCAATTACAAATTTATCATTAGAGGATCGAAACCCTTATAGTTTTAAAAAGAGCTGTGACGGCAGTAATACCGTGAATGGCGAAATGTCCATTAGGAACCTCTCTTATTTTCAGGATAACTATGTGAGTGATGATGCGGCTACAATATACATGGAAGTAAAGAACAATAATCCATTTGACATCCATCTTCGTCTGGGGTTTGCAAATTATGAAGGTTCAAAAATCGTGACTACCGAGCCTGTAATAGTTCCAGCAAACACAGACACATGGGATTCATGGATCGAGTTTCCAATTTGGCCAGGAGTCTTTACTTTAATTAAAGGCACTAACTCAATCACGGAGGTTTTATCCCAAGCATTTGAGTTGTCGATAATCCACAATCCAGACATTTCATTCAATGGCGCATACGAAAACGGAAATCTTGAAATTGATACCGTAGGAACATTATATCTATTAGACGCTGGTGATTTTAAAAACCAACTTGTGAGTATATACCCCGTCCCGACCAAAGACGTCTTATACATCAAATCGAATAATTCCAAAATTGATCGCTTAGAAATTTATGATTCTTTGGGAAGAATGAAAAAAATAGAAGCCTCAAACCTTCACGAGATAGATTTATCCGCTTTTTCAAATGGAGTTTATTTTCTAAAAATAATCAGTGCCAAGGGAGTTCAAACAAAGAAGATTATCAAAAACTAAATCAGAAATCGAAATCAAAGCCAAACGCTAAACCTAAGTGAAAATCAAACTTTAGGTTTAGCGTTATTTTTTGACTGATAAAGATTTATCGTTTTAAAATTTTACGTCCGGATGGATACCCCAACGTGTTCTATCGGCAAAAGCAAAGTCCAATTTATATTTCTCAGGAATCTCGCCGTTGAGCATTGATCCTGGTTTTATAGATGGGAAAAGCTCCTCATAAGTAATCATATCATTAAATGAAATACGACGATAAATGTGTGAACGTGTTAAGTTTGTCGTTTCATCTAGACCAGTAGCCCCGAGAAGTTCTACAAAATTTTCAATAGTTTTTTGATGATAATTAGCAACTCGTGTCATTTTGTCTTTAGGAACCAAGCCTTTAGTCAACTTTGGATCTTGTGTAGTAATACCTGTAGGGCACTTATTTGTGTTACATATTAATGCTTGAATACATCCCAATGCCAACATCATTGCCCGAGCCTGATAACATGCATCTGCTCCCAAAGCAATAGCACGAGCCACATGAAAAGCAGAACTAATTTTGCCTGCAGCCATAATTTTAATGTGTTGCCTGATTCCCATCCCTCTCAGAATATTATGAACAAAATCAAGACCGTCTATTAGTGGAGCCCCCACATAATTGCTGAACTCTGGGGGCGCAGCACCCGTTCCTCCTTCACCTCCATCAACGGCAATATAATCTGGATAGATATCCAGCTCAACCATAGCTTGACAAATGGATATAAATTCACTTTTATAACCAATACACAATTTAAATCCAACAGGTTTTCCTCCGGATAAATCTCTTAATTTCTGAATGAATTTCACCATCTCCAAAGGGGTATCAAAAGCAGAATGATACGGAGGCGAAACTACTTTGGTAAATGGTTCAATATGTCGAATTCTAGCAATTTCCTCAGAGTTCTTTTCAGCGGGTAGGATTCCACCATGTCCTGGTTTTGCTCCTTGTGAAATTTTGAGCTCAATCATTTTTACGTTTGGATGTTTCGACTTTTCTGCAAAAAGTTCAGGGTTAAATTTCCCTTCTTCTGTTCGGCATCCAAAATATCCTGTTCCAATTTGCCAAATTATATCGCCACCATGTTTTAAATGGTAATCACTCAAACCACCCTCTCCTGTATTATGGGCAAAATTTCCAATTTTTGCACCGCCATTTAATGCCTCTACAGCCGCGGCACTCAGAGATCCAAAACTCATTGCAGAAATATTCAATATACTGGCAGAATAAGGTTGTTTACAATCCTTGTTCCCTATCTCAATCCGAGGGTCGCTATTCAAGGTGTCAAAAGCCTTTGGGGCGATGGAATGGCAAATCCATTCGTAACCTTCGGCATATACGTCGTGCTGTGTTCCAAAAGGAATTGTATCACGCACTGATTTCGCTCTTTGGTAAACCGTGGAACGATCCACTCTATTGAATGGACGACCATCAATATCAGATTCAATAAAATATTGATACATTTTTGGACGAAGATCTTCAAGAACATAACGCAATCTGCCCAGTACGGGATAATTCCGCATAACGGTATGCCGGGTTTGAAAAACATCATAATACCCCAAAATAGTCAGGGCTAAAACTATTGCAAAAAGCACATACCAGTTTGCACTTAGGAAAAAAGCTAATGCAAAGGTTATCACGAGCGATATGCTCGATATAATATAGAAGTTAGTACGCATAATAGAATTTTATTGCATTTCAGACTATGTTCAAAAGAATTAAATAGCCCATTTAAAACATGAATTATTGATAATCAAGCGTTAGTAGATTTCGATTACTGGTTGCAAATTACAAATTATTTATCAAGATTCTAATTTGTGAAGATAGTATTACCGCTATATTATTATTTCTATTGTTAAATTAAACTTCGACTATAAATTATCCTGAATATCTAGCTTGTCGTATACATGAATTTCGTCACAAGATTCTTCCTTTCATTAAAATGACATTCCAAATAATTAAAAATATTTAAGAGTCCATGTAACATTTTAAAAATAATGTATCTAAAGGGCAAAACATAAATTCTTAGTCATGAAAAAAATAAATTTACTCATTGTCATTTTACTTGTTTCAGGTTTCACATCCTTTGGGCAAAACAGTTTTGGGATCGAAAAAACAGGAAAAGGTCAGCCAATTTTATTATTTCCAGGGTTTGCTTGTACTTCCGATGTGTTTGACAACTTAAAAGATGAGTTGTCCAAAAACTATGAAGTTCACGCTTTTACTTTTGCTGGTTTCGGTGACGTCCCTCCTATCTCTTTTCCGTGGTTGCCACAAATTAAAACAGATATTGAAAATTATATAAAAACAAACAACTTAAAGAACCCAATTATTATCGGACATAGTTTGGGAGGAACGCTCGGACTTTGGATATTATCGGATTCTGACGCATATTCTAAACTTATCGTTATTGATGCCTTGCCAGCAATGGGCGCATTAATGATGGCAGATTATAACAGTGAAACAATTGTTTATGATAATCCATATAATGATCAAGTATTGGCTATGGACGACGAATCTTTTCGCAATATGGCACTCCAAAGTGCTACTTATATGACCAGTAATACCGAGAAGCAACAAGTAATAGCCAATTGGATTATTAAAAGCGACAGAAAAACCTATGTCTATGGCTACACTGATTTATTAAAACTGGATTTACGCGAATCCTTAGGCGATATAACAACTCCCGTTTATATTTTGGCGGCAACCGAACCCTATGGGAAGCAGGCCGCGGAGACTAATTACAGAAAGCAGTACGAAAACCTTAAGGATTATAGCCTTAAATTTGCTGAAGGTTCTGGTCATTTTATAATGTACGACCAACCAGAATGGCTGAAGATTCAAATTCAAACAGTGCTTAAAAGCAATGAGTAACGAATTGGAATTTCAACAAATATATAAGGAGAATTATCCAAGAGTCATAGGCTTGTGTTTGGGTTATGTGAAAGGCAACGAATTTCTGGCTAAAGACCTTGCCCAAGAGGTTTTCGTGAAAGTTTGGCAAAACCTTTCCCATTTTCGCGAACAATCCAAAATTTCTACCTGGATTTATAGAATAACGGTAAACACTTGCCTTCAGGAACTACGAAAGAAAAAATATATCGAGTTAAAAATAGATATCACTAATGACAGCGTTCCAAATCCGATAGAAACAGAAAACCGTTTTGAGAGTATGTACAAATGCATAAACTCGTTAAGCGTGGAAAACAGAAGTATTATTCTTTTGGAATTAGAAGAAGTGCCACAAAATGAAATAGCGGAAATCATTGGAATAACCCACGCTGCAATTCGAACTAGAATCCACCGAATCAAAGAACAACTTTCAAACTGTGTAAAACATGAATAATTTTGAAAATATAAAACAGCAATGGTCCGAACGAAATATTCCGCAGTATGCTGAAAAAGACTTCTCTGGAATTATTGAGAAGTCAAAAAGCATTCGTAAAAAGCAAATAATCGGGCAATGGGTTTTGGGCATAACCGTTATAATTCTAATTGCGTTCTTCTTCTATATTTCGGCGTTTAAGAACAACACGGTGTTTTTAGGTTTGGGCATTATGATTGGCAGTTTACTTCTCAGAATAGGAATCGAGTTTCTGGCTATGATTAAAAAAAATCATTTCCCAGCAGGTTGGGATATGAAAAGTTACACCAACAAGCTTATATTATTTTACAATCGGAGAAAATACATACACTTCATAATTACCCCGATTTTGTTTTTAACCTATATTATAGGCTTTTCAATGTTATTACCCTCTTTTAAACTAGAGTTTTCTGGTGGGTTTTACACATATATCCTCATTTCCTCTACCACAATCTTTATTGCCTTGGCGATTCTGATTGCATATCAAATCTGGAAGGAATTAAAATTACTACAGACACTAATGCAGGAATAATCCTTTTCTCAAACTCAACATTCGGGGGAATATTTAATAAAAAACCAAAAAAATTAAAAATGCAGCTTTAAAACCTCAGACAAATAAAACTCCAAAACCGAATGAAATAAAGGTGTGAACCACTATACTTCTTAGTATAAAACAAAATAATAGACAGAAATTTCGACCTAAAAATTCTGGTATAATTAATATCTTTCCCCTAACTGAAAAAACGGTGATTTCTCGCTCAATTTCAACTATATGACCTCCAATACTAATTAAATGAAACGAGTTTTAAGTTATTTATGGCCAATTACAAAGTATATTGAGTCTGCAATAAATGGTACCTTAGAAATAACTTGGATAAACGGTAAAAAAATCCTGGACACAAAGAACACTAATTTTTCGTACGGTTCCTTACAACGTATCCTGAAATTCGCACTCTTAAAGACTGATGTCTCTCATGTTTCCGAAATACTCGTATTAGGGCTTGGAGCTGGAAGTGTTATACAAACTCTTAGAAAGGATTTAGACTACAGTGAAAATATTACTGCCATTGAAATTGACAAGGTAATAATTGCTATTGCTGAAAATGAGTTCAATTTATCGAATAATGAAAATCTTGAAATTGTTGCCTGTGATGCATTTTCGTATGTAAAGAATGCTAAAAAAATCTTTGGCATCATCATAATAGATTTATTCATCGACAAGGATGTGCAGACGCAATGTTTTTCTTTTGATTTTTGGAAAACACTCACGCCTTTGGTTGAAGCGGGAGGATATGTGATTTTTAACGCTGGATTCAACCAAACGGATATTAAAAAAATCGATGAGATTATGGAAGATTTCAAACTTAACTATGACTTCCAGAAGTTTGAAAAGGTTGAAAATACTAATACTTTATTAATAGGAAAAAAGTTGCCTTCAACACTTGCATAGCCATACATCACCGCTTGAATTATTGTAGAATCACTACACCATTTCTTGAGGAACCACAATATGATTGAATAAAATAATATAATGAATTGCTCTTTGAGAAGTGATCTTCAGATTTGCAACGAGGTACAAAAAATATTTTTCGATAAAAGATGTTTTTTTATTGTTTATCAATAAAAACAAATTATATTTGTGACATCAATTTAAATTTAATAGTGATGTCTAAACAAAATAACTTCGTATTTAAAGTCCTAAGTATTGTGGCTTGGGTGATTTTCGTTGGCTTATGTATTGAAGCTGGAGGCTTACTAGTCAACTTTGTATTCAGCCTATACAAACCTGAAATTGTTTCAAATTTATATCAAACGTTGGACTTAAGTGAAATGTATAATCGCAGTAAATGGGCTTTTTTCTGCATGTATTCATTCATACTGGTTATCGCGATTTTGAAAGCCTACTTGTTTTATGTAGTTATCAAACTAATAAGCAAGCTCAATTTGTCAAACCCATTCAACAATTTTGTGTTAAATCAAATTTCACAAATTAGTTATTTCACATTTTCCATAGGGTTATTGAGCTACTTAGCCAGAGATTCAGCTAAGGGGTTCCTTCATAAGGGTTACGAAATCGACCAACTAAGTCAGTTTTGGGTAGACAGCCAAGCATATATTCTAATGGCGGCCGTAGTCTATATAATTGCAGCTATTTTCAAAAAGGGACTTGAAATTCAGAATGAAAACGAATTAACGGTGTAAAAAATGGCGATAATTGTAAACTTAGATGTGATGATGGCCAGGCGAAAAATGTCTCTAAATGAACTCTCGGATAAGGTGGGCGTTACCCTCTCCAATCTTTCAATTTTGAAAACGGGAAAGGCAAAAGCGATGCGGTTTACCACTTTAGAAGCCATTTGTGAAGCGCTGGAATGTCAGCCTGGAGATATTTTGGAATACTCGAAAGGCGAATGAAATACATCAAGCTTGCTTTCCTTTGAGAGAAATTGAATTATCAACCAATATAAATGACTAAGCAAATAAAACTTATTCTGGTAACTTTTTGTAGCATCAAGTTAGCACTTCATCTCATTGCCGACAGCAATTCTGGATTCCAAGGCGACGAACTGTTACACATTGAAACTGGAAATCACCTTGCATTTGGGTTTATGGAGTTTCCTCCAATGATTGGAGTTTTGGCATTTATTCAAAATCTTTTTCACTCCCACTCTGTTTACGTAAATCATATTTTCTCTCATCTTGCTTCAATTCTAATTCTGATACTAGTTGCTAAAATAACTATCGAATTAGGTGGAAAATCAAAGGCTGTTTTTTTAGTATTGATATGCATTATCATTGCCCCGGCATTCGGCAGGTCACAACAGCTCTTTCAACCTGTGGTTTTCAGTCAATTATTTTGGATGCTAAATTTCTACTGGCTTACCAAATATGTCAAATATCTGGACAAAAAGTATTTATGGTTGTTGACTCTCGGGGCAGTACTTGCATTTTTAACTAAATATGATGCCGTGTTTTTCATATTCGGAGTGGCCTCCTTATTGTTTTTTAAAAAAACACGTTTGGCGTTGATTAAACACAAATTTTGGTGGAATGGGATCGTTTTTATCCTGCTTATAAGTCCAAATATTGTTTGGCAATTTGTGAACGATTTTCCAGTGTTCCAGATGTTCGACCGACTTTATGAAACCCAATTGGACAAGCAAACCCCGCTAGAGGTTTTTGGAAATCTCATTATAGCATTAAACCCCATGACGATGTTTATTTCTATTGCCGCCATTGTTGCCTTCTTTCATCATTCAATGAGGGCGTACAGACCTATATCAGTATCTATTCTGCTCTCCGCAATCCTATTGGCTTTTAGTGAGGGAAAAGGGTATTACTTTTATCCACTAGTCCTTTCGCTTCTAACTTTTGGTGCCGTGTTTTGGGAAAATACGATTTTGATGAAAAGAAAATGGTTACTTTATCCATTAACTGTTTTACTTTTAATTGGGAGTGTCTTGATTCCTTTTGGGATGCCTATATTTTCGTTGGAAAGCTACTTAGCGCACGGCTACCCATACGAGAAAAAGGAAATTGCAGGTGGAAAGTATGCCGTTAAATTTGACGAACGCTACTCAAAGGAGAAATGGGCAATTACATTAATGGTATTGCAACAAGTTTATGATAGCCTTCCCAAAGCGGAAAGAGAAAACACCTTGATTTGGGGAAAGCATTATGGACAAGCAGGAGCAGTCAATCTGTTCCGTCAAGAATATGAATTGCCTAAGGCATTTTCATTACACGGAAGTTTTTACAATTGGGTTCCTAAAGGAGAAATGACTCCAGTTACCATAACTTTGAGTTACGATGTTGGCGACTTTTTTCAGGAATATTTTGAGGAAGTTATTGAAGTAAGAACCATTTACAATCCCTATTCAGAAAATGAAGAGGAATTGCACCAGCACATTTATATCTGCAAAAGACCGAAACAATCATTTGACAAACTCAAGGAATTATTTAAGAATCGGGTATTTGAATAGACCGATTCCGTAATCTTCAGTCGATGTTTACTAGACTTCACTTTTTGATAAGGTTAGAAAATGAACGATATTTGGAAGTTCAAAAATTGGAAAACACCTTATAGTATTTCAAACTCCAACCCCATGAAAGAAAAAATAAAAGCTCTAAAATTTATTCATCTCGCCATTTGCGGAGGCACAATACTATTTTATATAGTTTTAGGAAACATTTCCAGAGACACACTTATCATCCCATCTATGGATTCTGCATCCAATTATTTTTTAGCGGTTCCATTAATAGCTTTCGTGTTGGGAAATTTTTTATTCAAATCACAATTAAAAAGAGCTGATAGAAACAAGAGCTTAGAAGAAAACCTTGGGATTTACCAAACTGCTTCCATTATCCGATTGGCAATTTTGGAAGGTGCTGCTTTTATAATTTTATTAATGGCTCCTGAATATCTGCTCTTTGGAATCTTCATAATCATCTATATGATCTATTTAATACCCTCCGAAACAAGGATGAAAACAGACCTTCAATATTTGGATTCCTAAAAAAATATTTAAAAATTCAAAAAAGCTGCCTGAAACCAGACAGCTTTCTAAAAATCATAATTTAAGAAAGTTTCCTTATTTTATTGCTTCAATACATTAATGCTCTCTTGAGAACCATCTTCAAATTTCACCTTGAAAATATAAGACCCTGCAGGTAGATTGGATACATCAACTTGACCATTATTAAAATAACTATTATTAATTACCTTCTGTCCCAAAACATTATAAGCTTCAACACTTTCAATTCCTATTTTAGCATGGATATTTAAAATAGTGTTTACTGGATTAGGAAAATAATTAAATCCAATATCATTATTATCATTGATTCCTGCGGTTTCATATTCAGTCCAAATAATATCATCAATAGCAACTTGACCAAAAGTCTCAGGGTTGTTAAACCTAATTGTCACATCTCCTCCAACCTCAACTGAAATCAATCCAGAAGACTTTATTTCTTCCATCTCATCATCGCTGGTAGCGGTATAAACCAATACATCATTCACGAATACTTCCAAACCAACATTAGTTGAAAAGGCTTGAGAATATGAAAACTCCAAATTTCCGATTCCAGTTGATATAGTTTCAGACTCAAGAAACATTGGGTTAGCTCTGTTCCGCCCCAAGGTAATTGCCTTGCCGTTAATTTCTATATCACCACGGGCTTCCCCAAAAGTCCATGTAATTCCATCTTGGCCCACAAAAGTTCCGCTGGCGTAGGAATTGCCTGTAAGTTCTAAATTGTCAAAGGTTTCATGTCCTTGTGCGTAAGTCATTGTACTTAAAAGTACAGTTACTAAAAGTAAAATTTTTTTCATATTAAAAGATTTAGGTTAATATTCTTACTAATATAGGGATATCAAAAGGATATAAAAAAATAATACCAATTTATCATTTAAAAGGATCTTATTCATCAGAGTAAATCCATAATGATTAAACAGAGTTTATGGAGCAATTGAAGTAATGAGGTATCTCTTTATTTTCTCAGACAACAATGATACCTTTACAGGGGTTCCACTTAAAAATTTTCTGCAATATTGTATGTCCAAATTACCAAAACAGCATAAATTCCTTGACCTATCAGACTATGGAAGACCTGTTGCGAGAGTGATCGCGAACTCACTGAAAAATACTGCTTTCAGTCCTATTCACATTTCTATTGGGTTTATAATTTCTGGGCTTATTGCAGTCTATTGCATTATTGAAGGATATTTTTGGCTGTCGGCATTCTTTTTAATTCTCAAATCAATTCTCGATGCTGCAGACGGCGAACTAGCCCGCATAAAACAAACCCCCTCCTATACGGGTCGTTTTTTAGATTCGGTGGCCGACATTATATTAAATGCACTCATTTTTATTTCAATATGGTACATTAGCAGCACGTCCATTTGGATCTGTCTTCTAGCATTTTTAGGACTTCAGTTACAAGGCACACTTTACAATTACTACTATGTTATTCTACGATATAAATTTGATGGTGACACTACGAGCCGTGTGTTTGAAAACACAACCCCAATTGCTTTAAAAGGCGAAAAACAAAATCATGTTAATATCCTTTTCGGTTTGTATAAACTGCTTTACGGTGCTTTTGATAAAACTATTTATGCCCTAGATCCTAAAGCGAACGAGAGCAAAACATTTCCAAATTGGTTTATGACTAGCATTTCTACCTTTGGTTTGGGGTTTCAATTACTCATTATAGCAACATTGCTTGTATTTCGATTAGAAGACTTTATTCTACCTTTCTTTTTAGTATATACTTTTCTGGTTTTCGTTTTTATTGCTATTCGGAAACTGTTTTATTAATCGTATTAACTCGATTAAATCGAATTATATCAAGTGTGAAAAACGACAGCCTTAAAGATTTTAATATATTTGATTGTAAGACAAAATGCCTTTCTATCAATCATCCATTGAATTGAAGAAAAAAATACAATATTTTCATTTTAACAATTTTAAAAACGAAAGGTATAACTACACTCACAAAAAGTCAAAATCCCCATAACATAATGAAACACCTATTACTTTTAATATCACTTTTTGTTGCCGCATTTTCCAGTTACTGCCAAACCACAAAAAAGGTTCTATTTCTTGGCAATAGTTACACTGCTGTAAATAACCTACCACTACTGGTAAAAAACATGGCCGACAGCACTGGAGATATTTTAATATTTGACTCATACACACCAGGAGGTTATCGATTTATGAATCACGCCTCTGATGCAACATCTCTTGCTAAAATAAATTCCGACAACTGGGATTATGTAGCACTTCAAGCACAAAGTCAAGAGACATCATTTAGTGAAGCACAAATGCAAGTAGAACTTTACCCTTATGCTGAATCATTGAGCAGTGCCATTAGAACAAACAATGAATGTTCACAACCCCTATTTTATATGACTTGGGGCCGCGAGAATGGCGACTCTGCCAACTGTGCATTCCTGCCCTGGGTCTGTACTTATGAAGAAATGGATGATGTAATTAGAGCTACCTACATCAATATGGCGGATACCAATGAAGCCGAATTAGCACCTGCTGGAGCCGTTTGGAGATATCTTCGGGAAAATCATCCAAACATAGATTTGTATTCTAGTGACGGCTCCCATCCATCCATAGCGGGTTCGTATGCGGTGGCCTGTGCTTTTTACACAATGATTTATAAAAAAGATCCAACTTCAATTCCTTGGAATTTCACCTTAAGTGAAACCGAAGCCAATCTCATAAAGTTGGCGGCAAAAACAAGCGTTTTTGACGAAATTTCCACTTGGGATTTTACCGAAAACCCCGTAGCAGATTTTTCTGAAGTCATTAATGGCGGCGAAGTATCGTTCACAAATACAAGTAGCAGTTATTATAGTTTATTGTGGGATTTCGGCGACTCAAGTACTTCAATCGAAACAAACCCTATTCACACTTATGCAGAAAACGGAACATATACTGTTTCTCTCACAACCACTAAATGTGAAAAATCAGACACTCAAACTAAAGTTTTAAACATTACTGTTTTAAGTACTCCAACCTTTAACCTAAAAACACTACGAGTATTTCCCAATCCAACAACTGGAAACCTAAACTTGCAATTTGATAAAAGTTATAAGGAAATGAGCATCGTTATTTCAGATCTTTCAGGAAAAAGACTTCTTACTACGTCAGCAAATAATCTAACCGAATTAACCATAGACATTTCAACTCTAAGCAAAGGAATTTACTTATTAAATATAATTGCTGATGAAGCTTTTTACGCAGAAAAAATAATAAAAAAATAATGCCTCTAATTTTAGGGCATGCCCTGAATCAACCCCAACCACCCTAAAAATGAATTCCGAAGAAAACTACATAGCTATAAACAGACAATCTTGGAATAACAAAACCGAAACTCACTTAAAGTCGGAGTTTTATGATCTTGCCAACTTCATAAAAGGAAAAACTTCTTTAAATGACATTGAACTACGTTTATTAGGTGATATTAAAGGCAAAAGTATTTTGCATTTGCAATGTCATTTTGGGCAAGATTCAATTTCGTTAAGCAGACTTGGAGCCGAAGTTACAGGTGTAGATTTGTCGGACAAAGCAATTGAAAGTGCAAAAAGCATTGCGAAAGAAACGAATTCAAATACAAATTTCATCTGTTGTGATATTTATGATTTGCCAACCCGTCTAGACAAACAATTCGACATCGTTTATACAAGTTACGGTATAATCGGTTGGTTACCTGATTTAGACAAATGGGCAAAAATCATTTCCAGATTTCTAAAACCAGACGGACAATTTATATTTGTTGAATTCCATCCTGTGGTTTGGATGTTTGACGATAATTTCGAAAAAATCAAGTATCGCTATTTCAACTCGGGAGCAATTGTGGAAACTGAAAGTGGGACTTATGCAGACAAAACAGCAGCTATAACTCAGGAATATGTAATGTGGAATCACGGATTAAGCGAAGTAATTAACAGCCTCATCAAAAACGGTCTTGAGATAAATTCCCTTGATGAGTATGATTATTCCCCATATAATTGTTTTAACAAGACTATAGAATTCGAAGCAAAAAAATACAGAATAGAACATCTAGACAATAAAATACCTATGGTTTATTCGATAGTTGCGACAAAGAAAAATAGCTAAAAAAAAAAACAAAAAATGAATACCGAATTGACGGCACAGCCAAGTTGGTGGAAAAATAGTTGGAAATGGCTCATACCTATGGTTGGCACAATTTTAATTTCGATTACTATTTTCTTCACTTCTGGAATGGACGTCGTTGCAACCGATTTAGCCCAAGCCTATAGCAACCCCGAACTTTATGAAAATGCTTTGCAAAAAGCAAATTCCAACAAACAAGTAAAAGAGTTGTTGGGAGAATTAAAACCCATTGACAAGCTTGCCATTTTGGAAGGCCATGTGGAGTATTCAAACAACAACAAGGCTGTGAATTCCTCAATTCGCGTAGTAGTAACCAAAGGAAAAGCGATGCTAGATATTGCTGCAAATCGAATAAAGGAAGGGTGGCACTACACAAAAATCCAAATCAGAATTAAAACCCCACCAGAAAAAAAACAATTAATTGAAATCACATTAGCGGATTAAACCATTAACGTTTTAATCCCTTAAACATCATTAAAAATAGCAGTTAGTGCTGTTTTCTGAAGAGGCTTAACTTCTAATAAAAACCCACTATACAATGGACAACTACAAAGAAACCTTTGAAACTTGGAACAAAATCGCCTCACAATACCAAGATAAGTTTATGGCTCTTGACCTATACAATGACTCTTATGACTTTTTTTGTAATTCAATTCCTGACGGAAAATCAAACATATTAGATATTGGCTGCGGCCCTGGAAACATTACAAAGTATCTTTTATCAAAACGAGATGACTTTAATATTTTCGGAATTGACATTGCTCCTAATATGGTAGAACTTGCAACCAAAAACAATTTTACAGCAAGTTTCAAAGTGATGGATTGCAGAGAAATAAACCTCCTCCAAACCAAATATGACGGCATAGTTTGCGGATTCTGCTTGCCCTATTTATCTCCGTCTGACAGCATAAAATTTATCGCCGATTGCTTCAATTTGCTAAACAAAAATGGAATCCTCTATATAAGTTTTGTAGAAGGCGAGCCGAATAAATCAGGTTTTCAAATTGGTAGTACTGGCGACCGAAGTTACTTCTATTTCCATACTTTGAAGGAACTAAAAAAACTCCTTATTCAAAATAATTTTGTCGAACTAAACAAATTTGAGGTCAATTATAAAAGAACAGCATCTCAAATGGAGATCCACACCATAGTAACCGCGAAGAAGAAATGGAACTAAAATTATTTGAGACCGCACAGAAATGAATACTCAGAAATCAGTGACGAAAAATTATAAATTGAATTCCAAGGATGAGCTTACTACAATCATAAAAAACAACGGAATTACCATCTGGAATGAACTTATCGAATTCACAGCGAAATTACCTTATGGACGAAATTCAAGCCGAAGCGAACTCGAGTTAGTCATTCTCGAAAAGAAAGGAAGTTGTAGTTCAAAACACGCACTCTTAAAAAAAGTAGCCGATCTGAATAAAATAGATAACGTAAAACTAGTTTTAGGAATTTACAGAATGAACAAAAAGAACACTCCAAATATTGGTGATGTATTTAAAGAAAATCCAATTGACTTTATTCCCGAAGCACACTGTTATTTAAAAATAAACAACGTAAGAACTGACATAACAACAATTGAATCAAATTTTGAAATGATAAAAAGTGATATCATTCAAGAACTCGAAATTGAACCAGAACAAGTCGAAGAATTTAAAGTGAACTATCACAAAAATTTTATCAAAAACTGGCTAAAAACCACCAACTCAAATTTCGATTTCGATAAAATCTGGGAAATAAGAGAAAAGTGTATAGCAAATTTGACCCAATAAAACCCTCTTAAGGCAAATCTGGAATGGACGTATAGTCAGTATCTCAGCTGAAAGAATTATTTCTACCTACAGTATTATCACTCATAAACTTTTCAACTTCTAAACTCTTAAACCAACCCAAACTGCTCAAAATGATGATTTAAATGCTTCCTTTCCAATAGGTATGATTCATATCTATTCAATTCCCCAAAGACCATATTCTTCAAAACAGCATCAGGATTTTCTTTAAAAAAGGTTATATATTCTCCACGAGCTTCCAAAAGTTTTTCTTTCGCTGTGGCTAGATCGGGATGTTTTAAGTCTTCCAACTCCCCCTTTTTCATAGTAGGAAACTGAGTGTGATGAGGGAATTTATCATAATTATACAAGCTATTATGAACCTTTTCCAAAATCTTCTCCGGCGTAGCTATCTCAAAATCCTGAATCTCTCCAGAAAGAATTCTATAAGACTCCTCTAAATGTTCGACCAAATGCTGAGGCGTCATAATACCCCATTTCGGTTTGGAGTTTTCGGTTAAGTTGCTGAGTGCTTCTCGAATTTTTTCATCGGTCATTTCAATAAAAACTTCTTGCTTCTTTTGAACCATAGTAAGAATGGTGGCAACTGCTACCAATTCATCTTCCTGATCAAATACTTCGACAAACCACTTGACAATTCCACTTGGGTGTTCCGCTCCAGCAACATCCCTCTCCACTTTTTGTTTACAAGTTAAACGCACATAAATAGTGTCGTTGTGATACATCGGTCGCAAAAAACGACAGTCTTCCAATCCGTAATTCGCTGCAACTGGACCTTTATTTGGATAAACGAATAATCCTGCTGCTGCTGCAATTATAAAATATCCGTGAGCAGTGCGTTTTTCAAAAATACTTCCATCTAAAGAAGTTATATCGGTGTGAGCATAAAAGTGATCCCAAGTCAAATTCGCAAAGTTGATAATATCGCTATCAGAAAGGGTTCGCTTATGTGTTTTTAAGGACATTCCAGGCTCAATATCCTCCCAATGATATTTAAATGGATGCTCTTCGGCTTCCTTATATTTCGCATTTTGTTGGTAAATACCTGTGATCTCTGTCAAAGTAGTAGGAGAACCTTGAATAGCGGTGCGCTGTAGATAATGTTTTATTCCACGCAATCCTCCCATTTCCTCTCCTCCTCCTGCTCTTCCTGGACCTCCGTGAACCAAATAGGGTAATGGAGAACCGTGACCGGTACTTTCTTTGGCGCTTTCCCGGTTTAAAACCAAAATCCTTCCGTGATGTGAAGCGGCATTAACAACATAATCCTTGGCTATTTTATCATCATTTGTTGCAATCGAAGAAACCAAAGAACCTTTGCCCATTTTGGCCAATTCGATAGCTTCATCTAAGTTTTTATATGGCATTATCGTACTCACAGGTCCAAAAGCTTCTGTTTCATGAACAGCTAGGTTTTCGAATGGTTTATCTTCACGAAGTAATATTGGAGCTAGGAAAGCACCTTTTTTAGCATCGGCACCAATTACTTCAATTTTATCTAAATCGCCATAAACGATACTCGCAGTTTTAGATAATTCCTGAACGCGTTCTCTTACTTCCTTCACTTGATCTAAACTTACTAATGACCCCATTCGGACTTCTTTTAACCGCGGGTCACCTATTGTTACTTTTGATAGAGCTTGTCCAAGAGCAATCTGAACATCTTCAATTAAATTTTCTGGCACAATAACCCGGCGGATGGCCGTACATTTCTGTCCACATTTAACTGTCATTTCGGTACGCACTTCCTTGATAAACAGATCGAATTCTGGAGTTCCGGGAACGGCATCTTCTCCCAAAATTGAAGCATTTAAAGAATCCGCTTCCATTGTGAACGGAACCGCTTCCTCTATAATTCTTGGATGTGCTTTAAGCATTCTCCCAGTAGTTGCCGAACCTGTAAAAGTTACCACATCTTGGGATTCCACAGAATCCAAAATGGTACGAGCCGAACCATTAATTAACTGCAAAGCACCTTCTGGTAAAATGCCAGAAGCGATAATTTCCCGTACTACGGCCTCAGTCAAAAACGAAGTGTTTGTTGCAGGTTTTACAACTGCTGGCACTCCCGCCATCCAGTTTACAGCACACTTTTCCAGCATTCCCCAAACCGGAAAGTTAAAGGCGTTTATATGAATCGCGACGCCGCGTTTGGGCACCATAATATGATGTGCCATAAAACGTCCGCCACGAGACAGATCTATTGGATCCCCTTCAACGTGATATGATTGATTTGGAAATAATTTTCTAAGTGAAGCATTGGCAAAAAGATTTCCAAAACCTCCTTCAATATCGATCCAGCTATCAACTTTTGTTGCTCCGGTACGATAACTAATTTCATAAAAATCGGCTTTCTTTTTTACCAAGTGAAGCGCTAAAGATTTCAGCATATTTCCTCTTTCCTGAAAGGTCATTTTTCGAAGAACTTCGCCTCCTTTTGTTCTTCCATATTGAAGGACTTCGGCAAAATCCATACCTTCGGTATCTGACAGAGCAATCACTTCACCCGTAATGGCGTCGTGCATTGGGACACCTTCTCCATTCCCGGTTCTCCATTGTCCTGTAACGTAATTATGTAGTTTTTTCATTGATAATCAATATTTTATTATTTTGTCAAGTCCTTCTTTTACTATATCAAAATCAGATTTTGAAATAGAACCCATCTTTTTCAAAAATCGTTCTTTTGACAAGGAACGAATATGAATTATCATAACTTCTGATGTTTTTGATAATCCGTTATTGGCCGATGGTTTCAGGATTAAGTTACCGTGATAATTTTTTAGCTTTGATGTTAAAGGACAAACTATTATTGTGTTCAGGTTATTGTTTGCTAAGTTCCCTGAAATTATTAGAGCTAGACGGCGTCCGCCTTGTTCACTTCCCAAAACAGGATCAAAATATACATTCCAAATCTCTCCTTGTTTCATTCTGATTCTAAATCTTCCAACTGTTTAAAATAATCAGCCATACCCTCTTCGGCCATAGCAAGCATGTCTGGATCATTTGCCATTTGCTTATAGCTTTTTAAATATGCCGCCTTATCCAATTGCTCCAAATAGATTTTAAGCGCCTTTTCTAAAATTTTATTTTTAGGCATTTTAAGCTCTTTAGCCATTTTCGAAAGATTTTCAAGAAGCTCATCCGGTAAACTAGAAGTGAATGTTGCCATTTTATATTTATTTTTTGTAAATATAATACATATTGGGATTTAAACCTACAAGGAGGTTTTCTTTTTCACTATCGCAAAAAGAAAATGACACTTCACAGAAAAGATGTTCTTTTTGCCATCACAAAAAACAATGATACATCGAACAGCCTTATTTTTAGAATATCCAAAATCTAATCAAGCAGTCACTCTCAGAGATTCCTGCCTACGCAGGAATTCGTTCAATCACAGCAGCATAACCCTGTCCGACGCCAATACACATGGTAATCAACGCATATCTTTTATTCTGTTCTTTCAGTTCCAAAGCAGCAGAATATGCGAGTCTTGCACCAGTAACGCCAAGTGGATGTCCGATAGCTATTGCGCCTCCGTTAGGGTTAAGTCTTGCATCATCATCTGCCAAGCCCCAAGCACGAGTACAGGCAAGTGCTTGAGCGGCAAAAGCTTCATTGAGTTCGATGATATCCATATCATCCATTGTCAATCCAGCTTTTTCGAGTGCTTTATTAGATGCTTCCACAGGTCCAATTCCCATAATTCTGGGTTCCACACCAACGACAGCAGAACTGACAATTCGAGCTAATGGCTTTAGATTATATTTTTTCACAGCTTCTTCCGAAGCTATAATTGTTGCTGCCGCCCCGTCATTTAACCCTGAGGAATTTCCTGCGGTTACGCTTCCTCCCTCTCTTTTAAAGGCAGGACGCAATTTTCCAAGAACTTCTAAAGTTGTATTCGGTTTTATGAACTCGTCTTTTGAAAACTGAATCGGATCCTTCTTGCGTTGTGGAATTTCAACAGTAACAATTTCCTTTGCCAATCGGCCATTCTCTTGTGCTTTGGTAGCTTTCATTTGACTCCAATAGGCAAATTTGTCTTGATCTTCCCGAGAAATATTATACTTCTCTACGAGATTTTCAGCTGTATTTCCCATTCCATCCGTGCCATACATTTCGTGCATTTTTGGATTTACAAATCGCCATCCGAAACTGGAATCGTACATTTTTGCATCTGTTCCATACGCAGAGGATGGTTTTGCAATAACATAAGGCCCTCGCGTCATGTGCTCCACTCCTCCTGCGATAAACAAATCACCATCGCCAGCTTTGATTGCTCGATTGGCATGGATGATTGCCGAAAGTCCGCTACTACAAAGTCGGTTGACCGTTTCTCCAGGTACGGAATAGGGCAAACCGGCTAAAAGTGAAGCCATTCGGGCAACATTACGATTGTCCTCGCCAGCTTGATTTGCGCAACCAAGGATTACGTCGTCATATGCTTCTTTGGGGATATTTGGGTTTCTTTTTACTATTTCTTTAATGACCAAGGCGGCTAAATCATCCGTTCTCACATCTGATAAACCGCCTTGATAATTACCTATTGGTGTTCTTATTCCGTCAATAATATATGCTTCCATAAAATGAAATTGAAACTGAAATTGAAGTTGAAATCGAAATCAAAATCAAAAAATGAATTTCAGCTATTAGATTAAATGTTTAAATTAAGTTTTTTAAAAATATTACATCTCTGAGAAAGTATCGTTTTGATTGATATCGCCCGTTTTATATCCTTTCATAAACCATCTCATCCTTTGTTCCGAAGTTCCGTGCGTAAAACTATCGGGCCGAACGCTTCCTTGTGTTCTTTTTTGGATTGCATCGTCCCCAACGGCATTCGCAGCACTTAGAGCTTCTTCTATATCGCCTTCTTCCAAATATTTTTTGTTATAATGAGCCCAAACGCCTGCATAAAAATCGGCTTGAAGCTCCAAAGCGACGGACAATCTATTAGCTTCGTTCCTGTTTTGTCGCTGTAAACTGTTTACTTTTTGGGAAGTTCCTAACAATGTTTGAACGTGATGACCAATTTCGTGGGCAGTGACATAGGCAATAGCAAAATCTCCACCTTTTGCGCCAAAACGTGTTTTCAATTCATTGAAAAATGCCAAATCCATATATAATTTTTGATCCGCAGGACAATAGAAAGGACCTGATGCCGACGTAGCATTTCCACAGCCTGTATTCACGGCATCAGTAAATAAAACCATAGTCGGTTCTTGGTAACGCCCTAAATTATTTTGCGCAAATATCTGACTCCATACATCTTCTGTATCGGCTAAAACTGTTGCCATAAAACTTCCCATTTCCTTTTCTTGGGAGGTAAGCTCACGTTGTTCTGTCTGCTGGGACGATCCATTGCCCAGTTGGTTGAGTATTGGCGCGAGCTGTTGTCCAGTTTCTCCTCCAAAAAACTGGAGTGCTAACACAATTAAAGCAATCACACCTCCACCGGCGGCAAATTTGCCTTTGGTACTCATTCCTCTTCTATCGTCGAGGTTACTGCTTTCTCTTCTGCCTTTCCATTTCATAATTTTTAATAAATTAAGGATTGATTAGTAGGTAAAGTTATGAATTGAAATCTGTTAAATAGAAAATTTGGGAATTATTTAGACTGTTTTCTTAAGATTAAATAGCCTAACACACCTCCCAGTATAGAGGCCACAAAGATGCCGATCTTTGCCTGCGTTTTGTAATCTTCGTTTGTGAAGGCTAATTGTGTAATAAACAAAGACATTGTAAACCCGATAGACGCCAAGAGGGCTAATCCCGAAAGATTTCTCAGATTCATTCCTCTTGGGAAAGATGAAATCTTCATTTTCACTGCCAACCAAGTAAAACCTACGATCCCTGATACTTTTCCAATTAATAATCCGAGAGCCACGCCTATTGCCACATTGGTATTGAACAGTTTTTCAATTTCAATATCAAACACCGTAACTCCAGCATTGGCCAATGCAAAAACGGGTAGGACAATAAAATTAACGAAAGGAGTCATTGCGTGTTCCAACCTTTGTAACGGTGGCATGGCTTTCCTCGTATCTGAATTCACCTGTTCCAATATCTTTAGTTGGTCATTGGTTAATGTTGGAATATCGTCATCAGGATCCGTTCGAATAAATCGGATTAAATGTTTTTTAATTCTAGCAATATAAATGCTTTCTTTAATTCTCACTTCCGCAGGAATCATAAATGCGGCCAATACTGCAGCGATTGTGGCGTGGATGCCCGAAAGTAAAAATGCAGTCCAGACCCCAACAATTCCAATTATGGCATAATAGAAAAGACTTCTCACGCCCATTCTATTACCTATAAACATTAGTAGAAGAAATCCAAAACCTACCGCAAGATTTAAGAATGAAATACTGGAAGTGTAGAAAAATGCAATTACCAATACAGCTCCAATATCATCAACAATTGCCAAAGCTGTCAAAAACACTTTAAAGACCAAGGGAACCCTATTGCCCAAAAGGTACACTACACCGAGTGCTAAAGCTATATCCGTAGCCATTGGGATTCCCCATCCACTGTTTACATCTCCGGTTGGATTCAAAATAAAATAAATAAATGCTGGAATTACCATTCCACCAACGGCAGCTGCAATTGGCAACATTGCCTTTCGAATATCTGAGAGTTCTCCTGCAACAATTTCTCGTTTGAGTTCAAGTCCCACAACAAAAAAGAACATGCCCATCAGCCCATCATTTATCCATTCAGAAATTGAGTATTCCAAATAAGGATTTCCGTCAAATTGAAAACCAAATTTGTGTTCAAAGAAAAGATGATACTGCTCGTGCCAGGGAGAATTGGCCAAAATAAATGCCACAAGAATACTGACGCCCAACACTAATGATCCAGATTTCTCTTCCTGCATCATCTTTCTAAAAGGCTTTGTAATTCTGTCTATCGGGTATATCTTCATAGGCATTATTTTTAATTCTAGATTTTACATCTCTGGCAAAACTATCGAAAAGCGTATTTTTAAAACGTTAAGTTTTTTAAAAGATATAAGAATACCTTACTTCAGAAACCTTTTTTTAAAAAATCAATACTATGAAGCCGCTAAAAGAAGACATGGCAGCTTCTAGATTAAAAGGAATTTAAAGAGTTTTAAAATTGGTTGTTACCATTCTCAATTATTACTACCATTGTTTTGATGTTCTATAAACCACTCCTTTAAAAAGCGCAACCAAATCATCTCCGCGCTTTACTTCAACAATATTAAACCCTAGTTTGTTGCCGACTTTTTCAATAACCGATTCGGCGGTTAAATAATCTCCTTCATTGAGTGCTTCAATGTGATTTATAGATGTTTCAATTGAAACTGCGTACTTTCCGTGGGTATTTGCTGCAAACCCGAAGGCTGTATCCGCTAGGCTATAACTTATGCCACCGTGAGCCTTATTCATACTATTCAACATTTCTTTACGAACGGTCATTGCCACCTTACAACGGCCTTTTTCTACGTCCAAAATTTTAATCCCAAGCCAAGAGCTGAAAGCATCTAGACTTAACATTTTTACTGGAATTTTTTCTGGTTCAAGCATTTTAAAAGAACGTTATATTTTCATTTTTCATTTTTCGCAGTAAGGGTGAACAACGATAACGGTCTTCATGATACATATTATACAACTCATCCATTTTGTTTACGCACCAGTCTATACCTCTATCATCCGCCCACTTTAATAGACCCGAGGGGTAATTTACCCCTTTGGTCATTGCGTTATCTATATCTTCTGCACTCGCTATATTGAGAAACAATGCATCTGCAGCCTCGTTAATAAGCATTACAAGGATTCTCTCAAAAATAAGAACTTCTACATTTAATCCGTCCTTAAAATTGGGTTCGGGTTTTACGGCATTTTCAGCATAAGAGTAATATCCTCTTCCAGATTTCCTTCCCAAATACCCAGCTTCCGCAAATCGTTTTTGGGTGAAAGAGGGCTTATAGCGTGGGTCAAAATAGAATTCCTTAAAAACTGTTTCGGTGACGGTGTAATTTACATCATTTCCTATAAAATCCATGAGTTCAAATGGTCCCATTTTAAAGTTTCCAAAGTTTTTCATAGTCCAATCTATCGTTGCAAAATCGGCAATTCCTTCTTCATAAATTCTAAGTGCTTCCCCGTAAAAAGGGCGTGCAACGCGATTTACAATAAATCCAGGAGTATCTTTTGCAACCGCAACCGTTTTCCCCCAATCTTTAATGGCTTTAACGGAAATATTTAATGTCTCTTGGGAAGTCTGAATTGCAGGAATAACCTCAACCAATTTCATCAATGGTGCAGGGTTGAAAAAGTGAATTCCGATACAGCGTTCTGGATTTTCAAGGGAAGAGGCAATTGATGCTATTGAAAGTGAAGATGTGTTGGAAGCTAGGATACAATCTTCCTTGACAAATTTTTCAAGTGTTGAAAAGACATTTTTTTTAACGTCTAGATTTTCAACAATCGCTTCAATTGTCAAATCAGAATCCTTCAATTCTTTTAAGGTATTGACATATTTTATATTGCTTTGGATTCGTTCTTTTTCTTTGGAATCGATTTTATTTTTTTCAATTAACCGATCCAATATTTTTTCTAAATCGGCTTTAGAAGTTTCCAAAGCGTCCGTTTTTGTATCGTAAATTTTTACTTTGCACCCCGCTGTTGCAGCTACTTGTGCTATTCCCGCGCCCATTGTTCCTGCGCCTATAATTCCAATGTTAACAATTTTTGATTTCTGATTTTCCAAATTATTATAATTTATTTTAGTTAGAGGCAGTTTTTATACATGCTACAAATACTGAAATTAAATCTTTGTTTTCAATAAGTGGCGCATGGATCTGATTATATACCTTTAAACTCCGGTTTTCTTTTATTCACAAAGGCATCAACTCCTTCGGCGTAATCTTCACTTTGAGCGGATTCAATTTGAAGTTTACTTTCCAAAATTAACTGTTCATCTAAAGAATTTTGCACTGAATTATTCAATAAACGTTTTGTTAGCCCTAGAGCTTTTGTCGGCATATTAGCAAGGATTCTGGCGATATTATTTACTTCTTCCATAAAGTTTTCTGAAGAAAATACTTTGTAAACCATTCCTAATTTTTCGGCTGCTTCAGCAGAAACTTTATCACCTAACATCATAAGGGCAGATGCTTTTTGAAAACCGATTAATCTTGGTAGAAAGAAAGTCCCTGCACTATCTGGAACCAAACCAATTTTGCTAAATGCTTGGATGAAACTTGCGTTTTCTGAAGCTACGACCACATCGCATGCTAATGCAATGTTCGCTCCCGCTCCTGCCGCAACTCCGTTAACCGCTGCAATTATTGGTTTTTCGATATTTCGAATTCGAGAAATAATTGGGTTGTAATGTTCTTCCAGAATTTTCTTAAACCCCGGATTTAATTCAGGTGAAGTTACTTCTTTTAAATCCTGTCCTGCACAAAATGCTTTTCCGTTTCCCATGATTACAATGGCTCGAATCTCAGAACTTTTTTCAGCATCATCTAATTCACTTTGAAGCAGCAACGCCATCTCGCGATTAAAGCTATTGAAAACTTCAGGACGATTGAGAGTGAGGTACGCGATTTTATCTTTTATTTCCTTGGTTATAGAAGCCATATAGTTTGTTTAAATGATGATTTTCAGATTTGTGGTAGAAAGATACTGTTTTGCCAAAGGCCTTTTTACAAAAATAGAAAGAGTTGTGGGAACTTGTTACAAAATTGATAGGAAAGAGACTTTCCCTTTTAGATAGTATCTATCGAAAATCCAATAAACTGTCTGAATCAAGCGAATTTTCGAATTGTCAATATTTGTTCCGCGTGACCAAATGGACCTTTTTTATCATGAAGCACCGCGGTGGTTAGACCAATACCGTTCTTTCCATATTGTTGCTCCACGTCCAGTCCTAAATGTTTTCCTTCGGGAAGTCGATAAAGATGAATCTGCAAATCTACATTGGGAAACATATGCGAAAAAGGATTGTCCTGTCGCACTACTACTCCATTCATGGTATCTACCATTCCCATTAACTTTACGAAGGAGCTTGTTGTTTCACCGCCTATCATTTCCAAATCATTCGTAATCCACACGCATCCTTTTCCGGGACGGCGTTCAACTACTTTAATATTTTTTGAAACCGAACGAATATATCCACCATCCCACAGTGACATTCCTTCCCAATTGGGCAAGGTTTTATATGAAGGAATGGAGGTGTCTTCCAATCCAGCTATTTCCGAGGTGTCTTCAGTTATCATTCTCCAAATCCTCGCAACGATACAAGTTCTTCCCTTGGCCTCAAAAACCGATTCCAGAAGCTCGATGGTTCTTCCGGGACGGATGCAGCGTGTGGTGATACTGAAATCATCCAAATAAATCATTCCCCATATATCAAGGCTAATACGGCCAATCTGCATATGATCTTTAGGGTGGAATTTTTCGAGCTCGGCACAGATAACGCCCGTGGCCGGCGCCATATGCTGTTCCTTTTCATTCCAAGCGCCTTGGGTGTTTATAGTTGGACGATAATGCGCCACTTGGGTGCCGTCTGACTTAATTTCCCGATGAAGTAACTCGTAATAGAATCCCATAGTTTTTTGGGAGCAAAACTACAAAATCTTGTACACCGTTTCTATGGGATTTGCGAAGGAAGAAGTTTTTTGAAAGAATCGATACTCTGGGGAAAGAGACAAGACCGTGCCGATAAATCGGGACTACAAGAACCAAGCCTGCCCGCCGTGGTGGGAGCTAAGACTAAAATAATAAAGGAGACTAACATTTCTTAAAATTTAAAGTTCGGTAAATTGCGAATTGCGGTTTCATTTTTGAACAACATAATTATTTTTCCATCTTCAACAAACTCACCAAATCTTGAAAATACTGTGGACTCCATATTTCTAGCTGATTAATATTTCGAACAAACGGTCTAACATCTGCTTTTACCTTATCTATTGAAGTGTTTTGGATTTTATCTCTCAATAAAGCAAGAAATTGTTCCTTTGAAATGGTAGATTCTTGCCAATCGCCAGAATCTTGGGCACGTTGCAGAAAATGGGCTAGGTTTAGAGAAACACCCTTACGGATATACCATTCCATATCAAACCAATCACGGCCTTTTACGCGGTCTTGCCACTTTCGAAAAAGCAGGGCGTGCATTTTCCCTGCGAATAAACTGGGCAGATCAAAACATTTCACATAAAATGAAAAAGGTCGAAGTGACAATTTCTCCTCCGTTTGAAAGTGCATTGGCGGAATCCGGTCCACTTCAATCTTGATTTTAATATTTTTATTGGACCGTATTCCTAGCTGTTCCACCACATCCTCCAAAACTAATTCCTTCCAAAGAGTTTCAGATTTAAGGAATGCCGACTCGATTGGAGTTTTATGAATTTTACTCTTTGTGCGCAGGCTCACATTCATCCCCATACTGTTGAACTCATTCTGTATGGCCTGAAAATACGGATCCAAGGAAAACTTTTTATCTACTGAAAGCAGGGAAAAATCCAAATCTTCCGAATATCGGTCCAGTCCATAAAAAATCCTTAGAGCCGTTCCTCCATAAAAAGCAGCCTTCTTGAAAAAATCGGTGCGCGATAAACCGGCGAGAGCGATTTCCTGCATAATCTCGCGCAAAGCGGAAAGTGCTTCTTCCTCATTCGCTGGCTCGTACGTTTCAATCCATTCTTTTATCATAAGTTTTGGAGGGTATTGACCAACATTTGCAGACTGGATGCTTTTGGGGCATCTACTATCCAACTAGAGATGGTGTTTAAACTTAAACTTGCCAAAACCTCCTCGTCCATACGTAAATCTTCCAATAAAAAAGCCATGGTTTGAGATTGGCTACGCAACGTAACCCCTGCCGTGGTGATTATTTTGTCGCAAATGGCTTTTTCTGGAGATGCCACCAAAGCAAACTGATCGTCTCCCATCTCAACACGCTGAAGACCAAAAGTATAATAAGGCGCATCGAGATGGCGATAGGTGAAACTACCAATAGGCGTGTCATAAACCTGTGAAGTTTTTAGAGTGATGGAATTGATTTCATAAACCCGTTCAGGAATCATACCCCAATGTGCAAGTGCCGTTTCAAGGGAAACATAACTAGGCCCCCGCAGGTGATTCGCAATCACAAAAAGATGTGGAAGCGGCAAATCTAACTCTGGCCCAGGAACGTATAGCCCTCTTCTTAAGGAAATTAAAAACCCGCTCCGTACCAACTCATTGATTTTGTCATTCGGACGCCTGTATTCTGCCAACACATCGGAAACAAGCTGATGGGTTAAAGGTGCATTTACATAATCCTGTATGGTTCTTCTAAAGGTCATTTGTGTTTTTTAACTAGCTTAATCGGATTCAATCCGATTATACCTTCACAAAGATACTCTTTTTTGTATTATTTAAAATACATAATCGGATATTTTCCGATTATAGCGTAAAAATTTTACTTGTTTATCGTTTTAAAACTCTCTTTGAAGATTTGGTTAAAAATCAGCACCATTTCGAAAAGCGGAAGATGAGATTCCCGCCTCCGCGGGAATTTATTTCAAGCATTTAAAATAATCAAAGGGCTCGTGACAGTCGTCGCATTTGAAAAGCGCCTTGCAAGGGGTGGATCCGAATTGGCTTACTAAATGAGTTTGGGTACTGCCGCATTGTGGGCATTTCACTAATTTTTTACCTCCCAGCAAAACGTCTTTGTCATGGGATTCCGATAGCGGACGGGCAATGCCATATTTCTCCAATTTTATTAAACCTTCTTCCGAAATCCAATCGGTGGTCCAAGCTGGAGAAAGGATAAGTTCGACCTCAGCAGTTTTACCTTCATTGGCGAATGCAGCTTTTATATCATCGGACATCACATCTGTTGCGGGGCAACCTGAGTAGGTGGGAGTCATTTTTATTTTTACTACTCCATCAATTTCCAAAGCCTCACGAATGACACCAAGATCCAATAAAGAAATTACGGGAATTTCGGGATCGGGCACGGAGGAAAGGATATCCTTTAGAGAAGGGGCGATATTTAAATGTTCAATTTTCAATGTTCAATGTTCAATTTTCAATGTTCAATGTTCAATATTCAATGTTCAATATTCAATGTTCAATATTCAATGTTCAATATTCAATGTTCAATGTTCAATGTTAAAATAAGTTATTGTTTTTTGTTCTTAGTTTTAGCCGTTTGAAGACTTTTAGCGAAAATAGCGATCAATTCTTCGCACTCCTTTAAACTGATTTCGGCATTCTTTAAGTCCTTTAATAGGTCGGCTCCTAATTGAATTTTTAAATTAACCCTAGACTCTTTCAACTCTTTAAGTACTATCCCCATTTTATGAACAAAATCCTTAGCCGATTCAGCTCCTTGGACTTCTCCATAATTTAAAGCAGCTCCGGTCGACGAACGAATTAGTTGCTTTGATAAATGGTCCAACGCGTAATTATATTCAATCTTCTTAAAAAGTTTAATACATAATACTGCAAAATCTATAAGCCTATCCTCTAGATCAAATTTTCTATCCATAAAATATTTGTTATTGAATATTGTTAGTTGATCATTGAAAATTGAATATTATTTACCATTCCATCCCCGGATACGTCCGCTGCATATATTGCAATTCCGCCAAAAGGAAGCCCATATGCTCTGTATGAACACCTTGTTTTCCACCTTTGTGGAAGTATTTTGAATCTGGAACTTTTAGTGTGGCTTCTTCTAAAACTTCACTTACGGTTTCGTAGTATTTGGGCTTCAATTTTGTAATATCAACTCCAATTCCTTCCTCTGCCATTGCTATTTCAGTGGGGGTTGGATTAAATAACTCGTCCGTATACATCCATAGCTCATCAATAGCGGCTTGCATACGTTTGTGACTTTCTTCAGTGCCATCGCCAAGTCTCCTTATCCAATCTGAAGTAAATCGTTCATGATAACTTACTTCTTTTAAGGATTTTGTTGCGATTGCGTCCAAAGTCAGATCCTTGCTTTTTTCCAATTCTTTTAGGAGCAAGAAATGATACACGTCAAACAAAAAATGACGCGCCATTGTATATGCAAAATCCGTATTTGGTTGTTCTACCAATAGCACGTTCACATATTCGCGTTCTGTTCGAAGCATCGCGATATCGTCTTCCGTTCTGCCATCTCCGGCAATTTTTGCGGCGTACTGATAATAACTCCGCACTTGCCCCAATAAATCCAAGGAAATATTTGTGCAAGCGATATCTGTTTCCAAGCTAGGCCCATGTCCGCACAGCTCGCCCATTCGTTGGCCGAGGATGAGGGAGTTGTCGGCGATTGTTAGGATGTAGTTGTATAAGTGTAAATTCATTGAAATTGAAGTTGAAGTTGAAATTGAAATTGAAATTGAAGTTGAAATTGAAATTGAACTTGACATCGAATTCCTGTCCAATAATAATTGAGAGAAATCGAAACCAAATCCGTGATTGGATTTATATGTTTTTAATTCTTGTTACTATAATTCGTATTAATTGATCATTTTCATCCTTCAGGTTGATCAAACTTTCATCAGAAAACAACTTCGCCTTAGTTTGAATGTTCAGATTTCGGATACTCTCTCTAAGTTCTTTCAGACATATTCTTAACTTATTAATTTTATCTTTGTCAGTACCTGCACCTAAAACTTCACCATAATTTAATGCCGCAGAACAAGAAGATCTTATTAGTTGTCTAGCCAAATATTCCCCTGCGAATGAAAGTGGTTTTTTATCATATAACGAAATTATCGAAGCCGCAAAATCTTCCAATCGTTCACTCAAATCATATTTAGGATTACCTGAGTATTCCATTTCCTAATCGTATTTTCAAAAGACTAATTCGAGCCCATTCAAGTTCAATTTCAGCTTCTATTTCGATTTCTTTTTCACATATGTTTCACCTCATCCGGCAAGTCGTAAAACGTGGGATGGCGGTAGATTTTATCTTTTGCGGGTTCAAACATTTCGGCGTTGTGCTCGGGGTTTGAGGCGGTTATATTTTTTGATTCAACTACCCAGATGCTTACGCCTTCGTTTCGGCGGGTGTAAACGTCGCGGGCATTTTCAAGGGCCATATCGGCATCTGCAGCATGGAGGCTACCAAAATGTCGGTGTTCCAATCCGTTTTTACTACGGACAAAGACTTCCCAAAGAGGCCAGTTTTTTTTGTTTTCAGACATGAGATTTAAGATTTGAGATTTGAGACTAGAGATTTAAGATGGATGTCACGTCTCAAATCTCAAGTCTAACATCTATTTTTAACTTGATTTCGCTATTTTTCTTTCTTCGCTCTTCTCGGCATACGCCATTGCAGCATCACGCACCCACTCGCCTCTTTCCCATGCACCTACTCGAGCTTTCATTCTTTCTTTGTTCATTGGGCCGTGGCCTTTTACTACCTGCCAGAATTCATCCCAATCGATTTCTCCGAAGTCGTAGTGACCTGTTTCCTCATTCCATTTTAGATCGGGATCGGGCATGGTAATTCCCAAAATATCGGCTTGTGGTACGGTTTGGTCTATAAATTGTTGACGTAATTCGTCGTTTGATTTTCTTTTCAATTTCCACTTCATGGATTGTTCCGTGTGAATTGATTCAGCATCGGTTGGACCCAACATCATTAAAGCTGGCCACCACCAACGGTTAAGCGCATCTTGCGCCATGGCTTTCTGCTCTTCGTTACCGCGGCAAAGTGTGAGCATAATTTCGAATCCCTGACGTTGATGGAAGCTTTCTTCCTTGCAAACGCGTACCATAGCTCGTGCATACGGGCCGAAAGAGGTGTTGCATAACGGCACTTGATTTATAATCGCCGCGCCATCGACCAACCAACCTATGGCTCCAATATCTGCCCAAGTGATAGTAGGATAATTGAATATGGAGGAATATTTCGCTTTTCCGCTGTGAAGTTGTTCGTACATTTCTTCGCGGGAAATGCCCAAGGTTTCACATGCTGAATAAAGATATAATCCATGCCCTGCTTCGTCCTGAACTTTTGCCAAGAGCGCAACTTTTCTTCGCAAGGAAGGAGCTCGGGTTATCCAATTTCCTTCTGGTAACATTCCCACGATTTCGGAATGGGCATGTTGACTTATTTGCCGAATATGTGTTTGTCGGTATTTTTCCGGCATCCAGTCTTTTGGCTCTATCTTTTCGTCGCGCGCAATGCGGGCTTCGAAGATTTCTTCTAGGTTCATTATTTCTTTTTCGCTCATAATTTCTTCATATTATACCTACAAGGAGGCCTCGTGCCTCGGCAACACCTTGCAGGAGATTTTGTTAATCAGTTTCTAAACATCAAAATCCACTTTTACTTTCTTGGTTATGGGCACAGATTGGCAACTGAGCACCAAATGCTGTCCGACTTCTTTTTCATCTAATGCGTAATTTACTTTCATTTCTACCTCACCTTCAATAATTTGACATTTGCAAGTGCTACAAACTCCTCCTTTACACGCGAAAGGCAAATCGGCACCAGCGGCAAGGGCGGCATCTAAAATATTGTCGTAGTCCTGAGTCATTGTGAACTGAAATTCTTTTCCACCATCAACAATGGTCACTTCCACACCTTCCACATTTTGTTTTGCCAAACGTTCAGCTCTTGCGATATCTTCTTCAGAAAGACCTGTAACAAAGAGTTCAAAATGAATCAATTCCATTGGCAAACCTGCTTTTATGAGATATTCGCTGACATAATTTACCATTTTTTCTGGACCGCACAAAAACACTTCACTGGTATCTGGAATATCTATAAAGTTCTTTGTTAAGATATCCATTTTCTCATCATCAAAACGACCGTTGAACAGTTCGATATCACGGCGTTCTTTTGTTAGAAAATAATAAATCTCCAAGCGTCCGAAATACTTATTTCTGAGTTGCTCCAACGCTTCCTTAAAGATAATAGATTTTGCTGTCCTGTTGACATAAAACAGTTTGCAAGTGGAATTTGGTTCGAGTGCCAAATGCGTTTTTATCATTGAAAGAACGGGCGTTATTCCACTGCCGGCAGCAAAAAACAAGTAATTTTTAGGATTATCAGGATTTACATCTACTCCAAAAGTTCCACTAGGAATCATTACATCTATGGAATCACCCGCCTTAAGTTGGGAATTCACAAAATTGGAAAACTTTCCCTCGGGAATTGTTTTTACTGCAACTTGCCACTCATTATCCACGGGACTTGAGCATAGGCTATATGATCTGCGTGTATCTTCTCCTTCCAATATGGTTCTCAAGGTGAGGTGCTGACCTTGACGAAAATGAAAGTCCGCTGCTAAGTGTTCTGGCACTTCAAAAGTAATAACCGAGCAATCCTTGGTTTCCTTCTGAATATCTTTAACTTTTAAATTATGAAATTTAGCCACTTGTTTTTGTCGTTTATTAGAAGCAAAACTAACAGTTGTTAGTTAGAATTGCAAGTTTAGAGTAAAATTATACGATTCCACTCAACAAAACTGAAACCATATCTTTCTTCAATACATTAATATCCAACTTCCCACGTTTCTCCTGCCATAAATAAAGGGTTCGCAAGGTTGAGAGAATGGAAAATAGGATTACTTCGGGATGATGTGGTTTTATTTCATTTGAATCAATTCCGTCTTTGATAATTTGTCTAAAATGATTTTCATAACCATCCCGCATTTTAATAAAAGCATTCAAATTTTCACCTTCTAAATGCATCCAATCATTATTCAGTGAGGCCAGTGCTTCGGAATGATTTAAGGTTATATCGATATGAAGTTCGATTAAATTTTCTATTTTTTTCAGGGAAGTCGAATTCTGTGAAACAACATCTTGCATTCCCAAGGTGAATTCCTCTGCGACTTTTAAGATAATGGCTGCGAGAATTTCTTGTTTACCGCTGATGTGATTGTAGAGACTTGAAGCCTTTATTTGCATATCCGCAGCTATGTCGCGCATCGTAACAGCATTATACCCTTTATTTCTAAAAAGGGTGGCGGCTACCTGAATTATTTCTTCTTTTCGAGAAAGGTTTTCCATTGATGCAATATAATCAATATCATAAATAGGTCTTGTTGAAATCATGTAATTTTGTACTTGTAAAAACACTACAACTTATGGGCTTATTGGACTTTTTATTCGGAAACAAAAACAAAAAAATCGAAGATTTTAAAAGTCGGGGTGCAATCATTTTAGATGTTCGCAGTAAAGGTGAATACGATGGGGGCGCTATTCCTGGATCGAAGAACATTCCGCTTCAAAGTCTGAATTCCAAAATATCTACAATAAAGAAATGGGACAAACCCGTAATATGCTGTTGCGCCAGTGGGATGCGAAGCGCGAGTGCGGCGGGGATTTTAAGGAGTCAGGGTGTGGAGGCTATTAACGGTGGGGGGTGGTTTAGTTTGAGTAGGAAGCTTTAGAATTCTTAATTCTCAATTGTCAATGTTCAATGTTCAATGAGGGATTGGGGATTAGGGATTAGGGATTACGGCGATAACTAAATTATATACCAAACCTTATAACCTTCGTTTTCGTTTTGCTTAGAGTTTGATTTCTTGCAGATCCTCTTCTTTTTCAACTATTGTCTGGTTGTACTTCAAAGTCCATCCCATTGAATTGGTAAGGATATAAATCTTGGAAAGCTCTGTGATTAAGCGGTTTTCGGCATTGGTGCGCAACTCTGATTCTTCAATTTTCTTTCGGAGTGACTTTTCTATTCGTTGTTTAATTTTATTGTAATCTGCAGCATCAAACTTGTTTAAATAATCCTGCTGTATGTCATAATATTGGATGTTGGGATTAATGCTGAGCTCGGGTTCGGGAATTTGGGTGATGGTGACAGTTTTGGATGTTTCGTCAATTTCTGTTTCTACTTTACTTAAATCGTATGCTATAGTTGCCGTAGCATTGACGACCACCAACGCTCTTTTTTTAGCATAGGTAAGGCCCAAAAGCAAATCCCTACTCGCACTAAAACTAAAAACTTGTGCGTAGGTTCCTTCGGTAACAATGAGTTTCCCTACATTTTTCAATTCTTTTTGTATCAATGCAGTATTTGCTTCTAATTGCTCGCGATTGTCCTTTTTATTTTCGCAATACCGCAAACCAAAAACGATAACGAAGGCGATTACAATTCCGAGAAAAATTTTTCGCATATAAATATGAGTTAGGTATGTTTTAAAGGACACTAAATGTTGGACTCCTCACTTTCGATTCTGAGTGTATGTCTTCCAAAAATAAGGATTATTTAAACAGAATATAGGAAGGTATTGGATTTTGAGAAAGATTTAAGGTAAGTCCAGCCTCCGAGAACCAAAAAGAGAAAGCATAAACGGTTATAATCGTTTTATATAATGTTTTATTCCAGCTTTTTCTCATAAGCCTTCCGCGGACTACCTCTAAAATGAACCTCGCCACAATATTTGTATCCCAATTTCTCGAATAGCCTGAGCATAGGCTTATTATCAAAATTTGTGTCAGCTTTAATACTGCTAATTCCTTTGCTACGAGCAAAATTTTCTATGTGAAAAAACAATTCCTTTGCGAGCCCTTGTCCCAGCCATTTTTGAGAAATCGCCAATCGATGGAAAACCACAAAATCTTCATTAGACAGCCATTTCCCTTCAAGATTGGCATATTCAGGTTCATCATTTATAAGAATAGCTACATACCCGACAACCTCATCATTTTTCAACAACAGGTAACCGTTACCTTGTTCAATATCGTTTGCAATAACCTCAGGGTTAGGATATCCATCTTGCCACTGATTGCTGCCATCACTTTTACGACGCGCAATGGCAAACTGAAGAATTTCCCAAATCCTTGGAATATCAGCAGATTCAGCTTTTCTAAATAGTGGATCCATATTAAATTTATTTCAACCTCGAAATTTAAGTATTCTACAGGAATGAAGAGTTGAAAATATAAAATATACTTTCTTACAAATCATATTTCATTACGAACATTACAATCCTTGGCATCACGAAATACTCACTAGTAATTGTAAACTGCTCATTAAAACTATCATTATTTATAGACTTCGTGTTGAGAATATTAGTCGCTTGGACTGAAAACTCCCAAGGACTTTCTCCTTGTTTGTAGTAAAGGGTCGCATTGAAAAATGAATAATCATTTTTAACTGTTTTTTCTTCATTTGAATAATTATAATACTCCCAATCAGCTAGCAGATTAAAATCCTTCAAAAAACGAATATTTACGTTCGCATACGGACGATTTGTAAAAAAAATCTGTTCTGAACCACCGTTATCGTAATCGTTTTTAATGAAACGATAGCCTACTTCAAAATTTGGAAAAGATTTGAAATTACTCAAAACACTTGCGTTGTAATTTTGTGTTAAGCTTTGACTTTCGCGGAATTGATCATTAATTGTATTTGTTGTTTTTGATAAAAACACAGCAGCATCTAGTTTGAACTGGACTTTTTTAATGGTTTTACTAAACCTACCTACTGCCGAAAAAGTTTCATCTGGAAAATTGCTGTCAAAATTTATTGGACTGCTAACTTGGCTGATTCCCACCAATTCGGTATTTGCTCTAATAGCGTCAATACGTCGGGTGTAGCCTAAACTCCCGCCAATATTGGTATAGTTGAACAGATTGAAACTGAAATAAGTGAGATTATAACTGTGGGAAAGTGAATTTTCCAAATCGCGATTTCCCCGAAACAGACGGTTGTAATTATTAAAGACGTATGCTTCGGCATAATTATTCACATCGCTATATTCAGATGAAATTGCGTAGTTGAAACGCAGATTTTCACTCTTTTTCATTTCCCAAATAATATTTACATCGGGCAAAACCATCCAGTCATTTTGGGTAGAAGTTGTTCCTAGTTGTTCATTTTTGAGATTGTAATTGTGAAGTGTAACTCCGGGTGTGAATATGAATTTTCCTTTTTTCACTTTATAATGAAGTCCAAAAAATGCATCCCTGAAGCTATAGGCAACGTCGTTGACCAAGGGAAAGGTTTCCTCTTCTATTTCCTTTGAAATATCAAAATCCAGACGGTCTGTATTGTCCAAAATTTGAAAAATATTACTGTTGAATCTTTGATTGCTGTAGGTAGTTCCCAAAGTAAAATTAAGATTGCTGATGTTGTTCAACACATAGTAATAATCGACTTTGGCGTCAACCTTATTAGTTTTAATATTCTTTTCTTGATTGATATTATATCTATTTTGAGGAACGTCTAACGGCAGAATTTCTGGAAAAGGAAGCAAATCGGTAATGGCCGTATAAAACGGATCTTCATCTTGATACAAGTATTGAATTTGAGCAGCAAAGATGTTTTTATCATTCAAAGTGTAATAAACATTTGCATTTTGATTTATGCTGAAAGGTTTATTTTCTTTGACCTCTTGAATATTATTATCAAATCCTGCAAATTGTGAAAGTGTTTTATCATTTTCTGTCTGATTTGATGTTTTAATCAAGGCATCGTAGTCCAACTGAAAGTTTGTACTCGGTTTGTAACTGGTACTTAATTTCAACATTCCGAGTTGATTTCGTTGGTTGTTCAGGCTATTTGTGGCTTCAATATCTCCTGTGGTTGTGTATTGGCGGTAACTGTTATTGACTATATCAGTTTTATTATCACTCAAAATTCCGAAACCGCTGATGTCTAGTTTTTTATTTACCGCATAACTAAAATTGCCTGCAATAAATTTCGCATCAATCCTTTTTGCGCGGTCATTTTGCGAAACAGCAAAACCGAGATCGCTGTCGCTAATTCTAAAATTGGTTCCGCCACCGCGATTAAAATTCTTAAACCCACCCGTAAAATTGAAATAATCCCTAAACGTAAATGGAACTTCACCAATATTGTTGAAATCGGTAATTAAGTTGATACTGTATTTTGGGCTATAGTAGAAAAGTTTAGGATGCGCCAGATAGCGACCATTTTCATCACCATAAGTATCAGCAATTCCAGCACCAGCGGTCACTTCGCCAAACCAGAAGTTCTTTTTTCCTTCTTTGAGTTTTATGTTGATGGCAATATTATCTTGATCATTTCCAAGACCTCGCATCTGGCTCACTTCGTTGTAGTTGCGAAGCACTTCAACTTTATCAACGGCATCTGCAGGGATATTTTTTGTGGCGAGCTTGCTGTCTCCATCAAAGAAGTCTTTTCCCTCTACCATTACTTTTTGAACGGTTTTGCCTTCTACTTGTATTTCGCCATCAGAATTCACCTCAATTCCCGGGAGTTTTTTTAGCACGTCGCCCAGTTTACGTTCGGTACCAGATTTAAAACTATCGGCATTATAAATAATAGTATCTCCTTTTATGGATACGGGCATTTCATAGACCAATTCCACGCCATCCAGCTGATTTTCTTGTTCCTTGAGAATAAAATCGATTTGCATATTTTGGGCATCGGCAGGAACCTCTATAGTCTTTTCATTATTTTGAAACCCTAAAAAACTGGCTCTTAAAATATAAGTATTTCCTTTTGGAAGATCGAGTTGAAAACGGCCTTCGTAATTGGTTATTCCATACGTTTCCGTTTCACCAGAAGATTTTATGCTAGCTATCACATTGGCAAATTCCAAAGGATTGCCTATGGAATCTTTTATGGTTCCTTTTACCTTGATGCTTTGGGCGGAGAGGGAGAGAGAGAAAAATAAAAGAAGAAATATAAGAATTTTATTCATTGAAATACTTTTTTACCGCAAAGTCGCAGAGAACGGGGAGAATTAAACAGTCAGATTAGATTTCTTTGCGCGCTTCGCGTCTTTGCGGTTTGATTTTGTAGACAGATAACTTTTAAAATCCTCCAGAACCTCGTCGGCCACCACTATTTCTAAAGTTCTCTTGCATCTCTTCAACCTTATCCTTAACGATTTTGGTGTATTCTTCACGAGTTACCACTTTTCCCTTCTTTGGACGTTCAATTTTTTCAGGGTTTTTAGGATTCATTACAATTTTTGAACACAAAAGTGTCGTTTTATAAAAGTTCAGCTCCATAATTAAACCTGGAAGTCCTCCATATTCTCCAGGACCATTACCCACTGGTATTTGTGGAGTGTACCAAGCCGTTACTTCAACTTCTTCTGGAATTTCAATCATATCCATCGGATCCTGTGATTCATCTTTTTTGGCATCTGTCTTTTCGTTTGTATTGTCGTTTTTCCTTTTGGGACGCGCCATTTGAAAATCATTAGGATCTACCTTTTTCGTAGCAGTAGCTTTAAAAACAACATACTGACCAATTTGCTTTGACTCTTTGCCCAATTTCCAGTCCAGAGGTTCAATATGATCGGTAACTAAGAATTGTTTTCCAAAGAATTCATTTTCTTCCACAGTTTCACCCGTCTTCAGGTTTTTATACTGTGGCCCTGGAACAAAACTGCCCATCATCATTTTAAAACCAGCGTTTCCGGGGTTTGCATCTAATTTTACTTCTTCCTTATAAATAGATTCCTCTTTGTTAAAAGTAAGAATGAAAGTTTTCTCGAGCATGCTTTTCATGCGCTCGGCAATCATCTTTTTCATGTCCTCGGTCATCTGTTGGTTACTGTCAAAAGCGTCGAGATCGACAGTTGTTTTGGATTCGTAATAGGCTTGGCCGCTAATATTTTGGCCGAAACAATGAAGGGAAAAAACCAGCAAGAATGTGGATAAGAATATTTTCATTTAAAAAGTATTTAAGATTATTAAATTTTATTGAAATTAGTTAATTCCTGTTTATAACACTTTATAAAAACTAAAAGGATTAAAAAAAGGAGGAAACAGAAGGTGTTCATTTCTAAATAAAGACCGTCCTATTGGTTAAGACGATTGTAAACAAACATTGTTACAATGCATTTTCAAACCAGATGAGAAATCTTTAAACGTCTCTCCTTTATATTAAAATATTTTACCCAAAATTTAACCAAATCAGTTTCTGATAAAAACAGAGCTTTAAATTCAAACGAAACATTCCCCTACTTAATCCGTTTAAAGTATCTTCGCTTTAAGCGACTTTTTATAAAATTATGAAACCTATTTATTATCTTTTTTTCTTTTTCAGCGTTCAAATCGCTTTTGGGCAAACGATTGTTTTGAAGAGCTCCAATTCGTTGTTGGCGGACCGATTTATAGGAATAGATAATTACAAAAACATTTACTTTTTAAAAGATCGAGTACTCCATAAACAAGGAGAAGACGGTAATTTTGTCTATAATGCATTGCAATTGGGACGGATTACCTCTGTTGATATTATCAATCCCTTACAGGTAGTCGTTTTTTTTCAGGACACGAACACCGTTGTTTTACTCGACAATAAACTCAATGAGATAGAGCGCATCAGCTTTAACAATTTACGACAATTTTTAAACGTGGGCACGGCCACAAGTGCCGGCAGCAATAGCTTGTGGATTTTCAACATCGATACCCAACAGCTGGAACTATACAATTACCGCGCTAAAATACAGACCGTGGTTTCGCAGCCTTTCCCCGGAAAATTATTATCCCAGGCCAGCAATTTCAACTATTGTTTTACTCTATCTGAAAAGTATCTTAGAGCTTTCAATGTTTATGGAAGTATTTTGAATGAAGTGCCAAGCGAAGAATATGAAAAAATAGTGCAGCAAAACGAAAACTTGGTAGCACTGAAGGGGAACTCATTGTACTTTATCCCAGATTTTGCCAGACGAAAAGGAGAAGCGTTAAAGGAAACCGTAAAGTTAGAACTTCCTGAAATCAACATAAAGGATTTGCAGCTTAACAATGATTTCCTGTATATTTATGACGGCAAAAATTTGCACACTTTTACACTAACCTTCCCAAAGAAAGAATAATATGCACGTTGCGATTGCAGGAAACATTGGTTCCGGAAAAACTACTCTTACCCGTTTATTGGCAAAACATTACAAATGGCAGCCTCATTTTGAAGAAGTTGATGACAATCCGTATTTAGACGACTTTTACAATCAGATGGAACGTTGGTCTTTCAATCTTCAGATCTATTTTTTGAACAGTCGTTTTCGGCAGATTCTAGAAATCAGAGAAAAGGGGAAGAGTGTAATTCAGGATAGAACAATTTATGAAGATGCCTACATCTTTGCGCCCAACCTACATGCGATGGGACTTATGACCAATCGCGATTTTGAAAACTACCGTTCCTTATTTGAGTTAATGGAAAGTGTAACCGAAGGACCCGATTTACTAATCTATTTAAGAAGCAGTATTCCAAATTTGGTCAGTCAAATCCACAAACGTGGACGTGAGTACGAAAACTCAATCAGCATTGACTACCTCAGCCGCTTAAACGAACGTTATGAAGCCTGGATCCACGGTTACGACAAAGGAAATCTAATTATCCTTGATGTGGACAATATTAATTTTGTAGATGATCCCGAGCATTTGGGAGAGGTGATCAACAAGATTGATGCGGAGTTGCACGGGCTGTTTTAGTTGAGATGTGAGACGGGAGATTTGAGATTTGAGATTTGAGACGGTTTAAATACAGTGAAGTTATAATATATTGAAGGACCTTAAAAAATTGAGATGTGAGACGGGAGATTTGAGATGTGAGACGGTTTAAATACAGTTATATTATAATATATGGAAAGACCCCAAAGGCTTAAAAACTTTGGGGTCTTTTGATATATAAACCTTAACATTTCTAAAACAGTCCATTTCGACATAAATCGTTTCCTTTGGAAATCAGGATTAATTCTAAAAAGATACCCGACTTCTTGGGCATTTATGGCTTCACTATATAATAATAAATTTTATCATCGCGATCTTTCTTGGTTGCGATTTAATCATCGTGTGTTGCAGGAAGCAGCAGATAAGCGGAATCCGTTGTATGAACGGATTAAATTTTTGGCTATTTTCTCTTCCAATCTCGATGAGTTTTTTCGTGTTCGGGTTTCGGATATACGGCAGATCAAGCAACTGGACAAACCGCTTAGAAAAAAGCTTGTTACTAAACCAAACAGGGTTTTAAAGGAAATCAAAATACAATTAGACCGTCAACAAGAGGAGTTTGGCCAAGTATTTAAAAAGGAAATCATTCCGCAGTTAGCTTCTGAAGGGATTCACCTGCTCCGTCACGAAGATTTTTCTGAGGCACAAAAGGAAGTTGCAACTCGGTATTATCGGGATACTTTAAAGCCCATATTACAAATAGAGCAAAATAGTTACTCAAAAAATAATAAGGTATTTGTAAAAAACGAAACCCTTTATTTAACTGCCGCTCTTTCCAAGGAGGAATTTGCATTGGTGGAGATTCCGCAATCCAAACCGAGATTTTTTGTATTTCCCAATACTACAGAAAGAGTTTCCAGCAAAAAGGAACCAAAGCATTATATCACTTTTATTGATGATATTTTAAAATTCAATCTCGAAAAAGAGTTTTCAGAAACAAATCAAATCAAGTTCTACTCCATCAAGATTTCGCGTGATGCGGAATTGTACATCGAGGATGAATTCTCAGGAAATTTAATGGAAAAGATTAAAGCTGCCCTTCCGAAAAGGGATACAGGTCAAGCCACCCGGATTTTAATCGATCCTGAAATGGCTACGGACTTGCAGGAAGGATTAAAGAAGGCGTTGGATCTTTCTCACATAGACGTAATCTTGGGCGGGCGGTACCACAACTTTAGGGATTTTATGGATTTTCCGAATCCGGCGGATAAGGATTTATCCAACAAAAAGTTACCTCCGTTACCTCATCCTATTCTTGGGGAATGTGAATCTGTTTTTGAAGAGATTGAAAAGAAAGATCAGCTGATGCACTTTCCGTATCAGAATTTTGATCCGGTTATCAAGTTGATGGAAGAGGCTGCAAACGATTCTTTTACCACTCAGATTAAGTTGACAATCTATCGCTCAGCGGAAGAGTCGCCTCTTAATGATGCCATAGCACTTGCTGCAAAAAAGGGTAAGGATGTTACTGTTTTTATGGAAGTAAAAGCTCGTTTTGATGAAGAAAACAACTTAAAATGGGGTGAGAAATTCCGTGAAAATGGAGCGAAGGTAATTTACAGTTATCCTGATATTAAGGTACATTCAAAAATACTTTACATAGAAAGGGAAATAGAAGGCGAGGCGAAAGGTTACGCATATATAGGAACTGGCAATTTCAACGAAAACACCGCGAAATTATACACCGATTTTGGATTGATGACCGCGCACAAAAAGATAGCTGCGGACGTTAAAAAGGTCTTTATGGTATTGGAACGCACGGTATTGGTGCCAAAGACCAAGCAACTAATTGTGGCTCCTTTTTCCGCTCGCCTTCGTTTTACGGAGTTGGTAGAAAAAGAAATAGAATTGGCTCACGCAGGGAAAGAGGGTCTGATTATCCTTAAGATGAACAGTTTGGAGGATAAGGATATGATAAAGGAATTGTATAAAGCCAGTAATGCTGGGGTGAAAATCCGATTATTGATTCGAGGTATTTGCTGTTTAATTCCGGGCATAAAAGGTCAGAGTGAAAATATAACGATTACCAGTGTAGTGGACCGGTTTCTGGAACACGGTCGCATATACATCTTTGGAAATGGGGGTGACGAGAAAATATTTATCGGGTCGGCAGATTGGATGACGCGAAACCTCACCCATCGAATTGAAGTTGTAGCTCCTATTTTGGACCCAGAGCATAAGAAAGTTGTGAGAGATGTGATTAACTTGGAACTTGCCGATAATGTAAAAGCCAGAATTATAGATGCCGATCAAAAGAATGAATACGATCGCAATTCAGAGGAGGAACTTCAATCGCAGGTGGAGATTTACAGGTATTTTGAGAGGATGGGGTGAGGTTTGGACGGAGGGGGAATCAGGACGTTTTGAATCAGGACTTTTGGAATCAGGACTTTTTGAATCACGACGTTTTGAATCACGACGTTTTGAATCACGACATTTGGAATCACGACGGGTGGAATCACGACGTTTTGAATCACGACAGTTGGAATCAGGACTTTTTGAATTACGACGTTTTGAATCAGGACGGTTGGTGTCACGACTTTTTGAATCAGGACAGTTGGAGTCACGACTTTTTGAATCAGGACTTTTTGAATCAGGACTTTTTGAATTACGAGGAGTGGAATTAGAGTCTGTTCCGATTTTTCATTGGGAAGGTTTTGAGCCAAGAGTTTTTCTAGTATTGCCTAGATCCTTGTAGCGGAGCGGTCTTGATTCTTATATCTTTTATGTTTCTGAAATGAATCCCATTTGGCGGGCGTGTTCTACGGCTGCTTTGCTGTTTTCTACAAGCAGGACGGGGACGGTTTCATATTCTTTAAAAAGTCCTTCTACGCGAATCATCTTTTTTCTATGGTTTACGCTTCGCATATAGATAGCGAGAATGCGTTCGGGATGGGCTTCGGCTATTTCTATATAGATGTCGGGATCGCGTTCGCCACTATCTCCAATCAGGATAAAAGGCAATTCTGGATATGTCTTCAGAATATTTAAAATTTCCTTTTGTTTTTCGGGCTTCTCCCCTTTTTCTTTTGGCTGAAACATGGTTTTAAGCGGACTCACAAAATCACGTAACAATATGGGGCCTTTTGGAAAGTTGTTTGCCCTTAAAAACAGTTCGAGATATTCATACAAGTTCCAAGGACTGTGGCTAACGTAAAAAATGGGATTGCAATCGTTACCTGATTTTCCGTGCTGAAGTTTTGTATAGAACTCTGGAGCTCCTTCTAAAGGAATTCTATTTTCGGCGCGTTTAAAAATGGTGTTTTTTACTACTTGCCATTTAAGTCGCGAGGTTAATCCTGTATGGATAATAGTGTCATCAATATCGCTTATTACTCCGAATTTGGCAGTTTGCGAAGGAATAATTATCTCTCCTTTAAACATATTCTCCCGTTGGATTTTTCGTCCTGACATAGGTTCCAAAAAAGAAATTTGATACTTCAGAATACCTTCTTTATCAACTAAAGGGGTCATATCCTCTACGGTTTCATCAATGAGGTAATATCCTTGGTCGCTGGTTTTGGTTTTTAATTTCCTGCCATCCGAAAGCTTAAGCAGCACTTGGGTATTTTTGACAAGGTCGGTCCCAAAGCGTTTGTATGCAATCCACAGCATATTAAAAAACCCCTTTTTGGTTAAATCGATGCTTTCATCTTCCAAAGCTCTTCCTTTAGCATAGAGATGGCTTGAAGTGCCATAGCTTCTAAATGGAACTATATGTAGAGGGTCTTTTTTAAAGAAATTCATATTGACTATGTTTTTGAAAATGGGGTTGATAAAAAGGAGGCTATTCAAATTAAAAATGCCATCCTTCAGGCCAAAGCCACATCAGTAATAAGCCAGCGACGATTGAAAGAAACATTGCGCCACCTACCCAAGTTACAAGTTTTTTATTCCCCAACACAGCTACCAAAACGATTTTAAATGCAAAATTAGCTAGCACTCCTGTCATTATGAGTCGCCAGCCCAATTCGGTTGCCAATCCTCCACTTATGGAATGTGCCAATGATAAAGTAATGGCATCTTTTTTTGCCAATCCTCCAATGATAGAAACGATGTAAAGTCCTTCGTTTCCAAATTCCCTTTCTGTAAATGCTACAGCCAAGAGAATAAGTCCGTACAACAATCCAAAAACAAACGCACTCTTAAACTGCGCAGGATTCTTTGGTTCTGGCATGTCTTCAACCGATTTATCTTTCGACACCGTATAGAAAAGAATTACAGATAGAACAGCCATAAATAAAAATAGAATGGCAAAGGGGGTTATTAAGGCAGGAAGCTTTTCGGGTACGACTATTCCAATCTCAATAATTACGCGAATAATTGAAACCGTGACCGAAGCCATAATAACAAATGCCGAAACCTTACTTATGCTGGCGTTTTTCGAAGCATTCCGGGCATAACTCACCGTGGTGGCAGTACTGCTGATAATTCCTCCCAAGATGCCGTTGGATATCATTCCGGCCTTCTTCCCTACCCATTTATATACAAAATAGCCCAGAACGCTAATACCGACTATAAGCGTAACCATTAACCATATATCGCGTGGGTTAAGTACGTTTAATGGACCATAGGTTTCATCTGGGAGAATTGGGAGAATGACCAATGAAATGCCAACAAAAGTCATAATTGCACCGAGGTCTTTATCCTTAAGCTTATCGATAAAATTATGAAGTGATTCTTTTATATATAGTAGAATAGCAAGAGCTCCGCCTATGATTACTCCAATTACGTGATCGCCCAAAACCAAATAGGCACCCAGTGCAAACATCAATAATACGGCAACTTCAGTGGTTTGTCCGGCGGAAGTATCTTCATCTCTTCTCGCAATTATAATATTGGCGGTAATCATTAAGGCTGTTACGGCAATTCCGAAAATGGGAAGTATAAAGGGATTGTCGTATTCGCGGGTTAAGAATCCGGCGATTGTTCCTAGGATTGCAATAAGGGTAAAGGTACGAACTCCCGCTGTTTCATGATTGGTTTTTTCACGCTGTAACCCTACCAGAAGGCCCAGTCCAAATGAAATTCCCAGTGTTACGAGGTCGTTGTAATCCATAGTCAGGCTAAGATATGTAAATTTTAATGTAGGATTATTTTGGAAATGTTAATTTGGGGTTGAAATTGAAGTTGAAATTGAAATTGAAGTTGAAATTGAATTTGAAGTTGAGGTTGAAATTGAAATTGAAGTCGAAGTCTATCGACTTTTTTAACCAATAAAAAAACCTGCAAAATCGGTGGGATTTTGCAGGTTTTGGAATTTTATTGAACGCCTTTGTTTATTTGGCGACATAGATTAAGAATTACTCTTTATCCTTTATCTTGATTTTCATTCCCTTTACATCCTTCATTTGGCTGCGAACCTCTTCTTCGGTACCAGCGAAGGTTAGGGTTTCGGTAGATTGTTCCCCGTTAATGGTTCGTATAATGGTTACGTTGGCTTTAACTTGATCGTTATTGTCATTTTTAATCATTTCAACCAAAGTTTGGGTGCGGTCTTCTCCATTTTGAATGGGAGTAACGGCTCTACCTGTTTCGATAAACTGAATTTGCTTTTCGGTCAATGGCACCTTATTACCTTCTGCATCGATCATATAAACTTCATTCGTAGTGGTTTCATTTAAAGTAGTTTCATTTGCCAACACAACCCCATCGTGATTTCCAAGAATAGGCGCGATTACGAGTCCGATCAAACAGGTAAGTTTAATCAAGATGTTCATCGAAGGCCCTGAAGTATCCTTAAATGGATCTCCTACAGTATCTCCCGTAACTGCGGCTTTGTGGGCTTCGCTTCCTTTGTATGTCATTTCGCCATCGATAAGAACTCCGGCTTCAAAGGATTTCTTTGCGTTATCCCAGGCCCCACCAGCATTGTTTTGGAAAATAGCCCAAAGTACACCACTTACGGTAACTCCGGCCATATAACCACCAAGCATTTCGGCGATAGACATATTATCCATTCCAAAAAGCATGGGAGCGAAAGCAATTACTATTGGGAAACCGATTGTAAGAACTCCTGGCAACACCATTTCTCTTAAAGACGCTTGGGTTGAAATAGCCACACACTTGTCGTATTCTGGTTTTCCGGTTCCTTCCATAATTCCTGGAATTTCGCGGAACTGTCTTCTCACCTCATTTACCATTTCCATAGCAGCTTTTCCAACGGCGTTCATTGCCAATGCTGAAAATACTACCGGCACCATTCCACCTACAAAAAGCATCGCCAATACAGGAGCTTTAAAGATGTTGATTCCGTCGATACCTGTAAAGGTTACGTAAGCTGCAAAAAGAGCTAAGGAAGTCAATGCAGCAGAGGCGATAGCAAATCCTTTACCTGTAGCAGCGGTAGTATTTCCTACGGCATCCAGAATATCGGTACGCTCACGTACTATTGGTTCCTGCTCGCTCATTTCGGCAATACCCCCTGCGTTATCGCTAATAGGTCCGAAAGCATCGATTGCAAGTTGCATAGCTGTAGTTGCCATCATAGCAGAAGCAGCGAGGGCAACTCCGTAGAATCCTGCAAAGGCGTATGATGCCCAGATAGCACCTGCGAAAAGTAAGATAGAAGGGAAAGTAGAAATCATCCCTGTTGCCAAACCGGCAATAATGTTTGTTCCAGCCCCTGTTGACGATTGCTGAACTATTTTAAGAATTGGTTTTTTACCCAATCCAGTGTAATATTCTGTTACCGATGAAATTCCCGCACCTACAACCAAACCTACTAGGGTAGCATAGAATACTCTCATCGAAGATATTTCCTGAAGGCCTTCGCCGAAGAAGCTCATATTCATTGTTTCGGGAAGCATCCATTTTACAAGCGCAAAGCAAGAAATGGCAACTAAAACGATAGATACCCAGTTACCAATATTTAAAGCCCCCATTACTTGCGATTCTTTTGCATCGTTGCTATTGATTTTTACGAGCATGGTTCCGATAATAGAAATAATGATACCCACACCTGCAATTGCCATTGGCAACAGGATTGGGCCAATACCTCCGAATGCGTCGTTAATTACTCCGCCCATATCTTTAATTACGTAATTTCCTAAAACCATTGCTGCCAGAACGGTTGCAACATAACTACCAAATAAGTCGGCACCCATACCTGCTACGTCCCCAACGTTATCTCCAACGTTATCGGCAATAGTAGCTGGGTTTCGTGGATCATCTTCAGGAATACCTGCTTCTACTTTTCCAACAAGGTCGGCACCCACATCGGCTGCTTTTGTATAGATCCCACCTCCTACTCTAGCGAACAATGCAATAGATTCGGCTCCCAGCGAGAAACCTGCCAATGTTTCAAGAACGATGGTCATATCCATTGTATTGGTCCAAATACCTCCCATAAAATAATGGAAGAAGAATATAAAGAATGCAGTTAAACCAAGTACTGCAAGACCTGCCACACCAAGTCCCATTACTGTTCCCCCGCCAAAAGAAACTTTTAGTGCATTTGGTAGGCTGGTACGAGCGGCTTGGGTGGTACGAACGTTAGTTTTTGTTGCGATTTTCATCCCCATATTTCCTGCCAAGGCAGAGAAAACGGCACCGAATATAAACGCTACAACAATTAATATGTGGGTGGTAGGAACTATATAAGATACCACTGCCAAGGCTATACTTACAATAACCACAAAAATAGCTAGCACTCTGTATTCAGCATTAAGAAAGGCCAAAGCCCCTTCATAAATGTGGTCGCTTATTTCTTTCATTTTACCGTCACCAGGGTTTTGTTTCATTACCCACGAACGTTTAACGGCCATAAAGATTAAGCCTAATAGCGCCATTGCTATTGGCGCGTAGATCATCATTGATTCCATAAATATTTTAGATTAAGGTTGGTTTTCAAATTTGCGACTGCAAAAGTAGGGAAATGGTTTGGGATACGAAACAGGAAAGTGAAGGATATGTTAAATGGTGGAGGAGACGAGAGACGAGAAACGAGAGACTGGACCGCCCCGATAAATCGGGACTGCTAGAGACTAGACTGAATTGTAAGAGATTGGAGATGTGTTTTATAAATTCAAAAGACATAAGACTTAAACTGAAATGAGTCTTACGTCTTATGTCTTTTAGTCTTATGTCTAATTTCTAAATACTGAACTGTCCGTGTACTTCGGGGGTTTCGTTGTAGCGTTTTACGCATTGGCGGTAGATTTCCAAGGCTTCTTCGGCGTTGCCCCAGCCTCCTACGTCTACACGTTTTTTTTCAAGGTCTTTATAGACTTTAAAGAAATGTTCTATTTCCTTAATAAGGTGTGGGTTGAGATCTTCCAGGTCATTTAGCTGGTTCCAGATAGGATCGGACATAGGGACGCAGATTATCTTTTCATCCGGTCCTTTTTCATCGGCCATATGGAATACGCCGATAGCCTTTACTTCCATCACGCACATTGGGAAGGTAGGTTCGTGGCCTAGCACCAATACATCCAAAGGATCGCCATCTTGGGCATAGGTTTCGGGAATAAAACCGTAATCGGCCGGGTACATCATACTGCTGAAAAGCATACGGTCGAAACGAATTTTCTTTAGTTTAAAATCGTATTCATATTTGTTACGGCTGCCTTTAGGAATTTCTATTAGCACATCGAATGTCTTACTCATATTTATGATATTTACTTTGTTCCAATTTTTGAGGGTGCAAATTTAAGCCTTTTAACGTTTAAAAAGAAGGAAAATGAATTACAATAAAACTTTAGTAAATTCAAGAAATAAATACATAAAAATTTGATTATTAGTGTTTTAAATATATTTGCACCCTATTTTTGGAATTCGAGGCAAACGGGCTTATATTAGTAGTACAATTTCAAGAAATGAAAGTAGTGCACAAACTATCTTTTTGGACTCCCATTTTTCTTATTTGCGGGTTGCTATTAGTCAACTCTTGTGGCAGCACCAACACCACTGCGTGTATCGATGCATCCAAAATAAGTGATGGGCCGTGTACTTTAGAATATGCACCAGTATGTGGTTGCGATGGAAAGACCTACTCGAACCCCTGCGCCGCTGGTCGGGCGGGACTACTTTCTTGGACGGATGGGAAATGTGAAGATCAAAGTAGCAAGTAATTTATAAAAATTTACCCGCATTATACCCGGACTTACCCCGGACTTAGGTAGCCGCATCTATGGAGCATGGTGGCCTTAACTTGGCCTTTAACTCCCATAAAGGATGGTTTAGAATATTTTATTTAAGCAGTTTATAAAAGTTTAACAAAGGTCTTGACCAAGGCGGCAAGACTTTATAAATTAGATAGTTATGGCACGAGTAAATGGATTAACGGGAATAAGCGGAAACATTGGGGAGCTGACATTTTATATGGATGAAAATGGACAGCAAAGAGTCAGGAAAAAAATTGAAGGCCCCATTAAACAAAGCGAGCGCACCAAGCTCTCGAGTATTGAATTTGGAGTTGGGAGTACGGCTGCCCGCGATTTGCGGAAAAGTTTTTCACTTCATTCCCTTTCCTTGGCAGATGGCAGCGTGTCGGCTAGGTTTAGTGGGGCACTTAGGCGTATTGCTTATTTTGGAGAAGGAACAGAAGGAGGGCGAAAATTGGACCTGCGCACCAATGGATCTCACTTGATTGAAACTGAATTTAGAAAGTTCCAACCCCTAGTAAATAGTTTAGGAGGCTTAAAGGCAATGCCGCGATTCCATAAAAACGGAAACGGAGTGCTATGGGAAGTTGGCAATATAAAACCGCAAACCCAAATTACCGGTCCGGAGAAAGCTACGCATTTTGCACTGCAAATAAATGTAGCTGCCTTGAGCAATTATGCCTATAATGACAAACATAAAAAATATCTTCCACTTTGCAAGGAAGTCATCGGTTTGGGAGGGTTTATGCAGGGTGAAATTCTGCCCCTTACCGTAGCTGGTATCGAGATGGAGACAATGGAGATAACGCTACCCATTTCTCAGTTGCCACAGGAGGCTGGATTGGTAGTAGCGGTGGGAATAACTTTTTATAAGGAGGTCAATACTGAGATGTTAGCAATTCCCAAAAGTGGCGGGATGCGGATTGTGGGAGTGTTTTGAGGAAAGAAGGGTTTGGGGCCCGACGGTTGGAATCAGGACGGTTTGAGGGAGGACGGTTTGAATCAGGACGGTTGGAATCACGACGGTTGGAATCACGACGGTTGGAATCACGACTTTTGGAGGCAGGACTCAAGGGAATTGGGGACATGCCGCGACCTGTGCGAACGGAATGTTTTATAAGGTAAGAGAGCCCACGCGTTGTATATGCATTTTGCATTTAGTGAGTGCCTAGGCCTCACCTTGTGGGTTTACAAGAACCCTCTTTACAATTTTCAATAAAGAATTAGCAATAAACAATTCCACAATTAAACCAAAAAATCAATCTACTATAAGTTCTATTCCTGCTTTTTGGGCTTTGTATTTTATTTTTTCCATTAACTCATAATAGCTCCAGTTTCGCAATACGAATTCTTCTTCTTTGGCGATGCCTATTTTGTCTTCTTGGTTCAAAAGGACTAGCGTTCCTGCCTGTTGGTTTACGCAGAAGTCGATTAGCTTTCTGCTGTACACGTGGAGGCGGGTGTGGACATAATTGCGCTCTTTTTCATGGAAGCTATCCACTGCTTTTAGCTTTCTTTTGGTGCCTTTGCTGGAGCGGGAAAAGGTGGCACCGCTTTGCGCTCTTTTCCGCGCTGCCTGTATTGCGAGCCTTCGGTGCAGGAATTCCTCTTTGCTACCAATGGTGAGCCTCGTTTTATTGGCCTTTACCACAATAGGAAATTCCAATGAAAGGGAGGCCTCGGCAATTACTTCTGGCCTTAGGGTGTGGTTTTCCTTTTCTATTTGAAAGACTGCTAGCCAAAATATTTTTCCATCTTTTAATTTAATATGGGAGGTGCGGATGCTGGTCTCTCCTGCTATTGCCCTTTCCAACAGCTTTCGCTTGTCGGTGGAATCCCTGCCCAGATAGATTCGAAAGGGAATTTTGAACAATCGAAAGCAAAAGGCTTTCTTTTCCTCGTTGTAGTGCAGGCAGTGGATGCATTCATCAGGGGCAAAAGGGAAGGCCATATTCCTCTTAAAGTTTTTTACCGACCGCTCCCCTTTCCAGTATCCATGCTTCTCCTTGTTGAATGATAGGAGAAGAGCACGGTTGAGGTTGGAGAGGATATTGGTTGGGATTTCGCCTTTGAAACGGTCTGATACCAAACGATAAGTTGTGTTATTTCGGGAGCGATTAAGTATGCCCAGAGGGTCCTTTATCTCGTCGGTTAGTTTGTATTGCACTTTATCGGAGAGGTATAGAAATTCCTGTATCATTTCCTGAATATAGTGATGGGAGACAATCAGGTTTGCCGCACGATAAGCACGGTTCTGCCAGCGATAGAGTTTTTCAAAAGCTTCGTTGCGCTCCTCCCCTTCTGGCAGGTCTATGATGAGCTGGAGTTTTCGGGTGAGTTTTAGGGTGGAGGTTTTCATTTCAGTTGTGTGTTTTCTGTTGTCTGATGTCTGTTTGTTGGTTATGCACTTTGACTGCGCTCAGTGTGACAGTCGTTGGGTGTTGGTTAGAAAAATTTAAATAGTATGAGTCTATTCAACTCAGTTGTTCATTATTCTTTCCTTTTTGCATTGTCTTCCTCTTGCTTCGCTGGTTGGAGGGCTAAAAGTTTGGGCTTACAAAAACAATTTAAAGAGCGTTTAAAAAAAAGTAAGTACTCACGCGTTGTATATGCCCAGGCATTTAGTGAGTGCGGTTGGCCTCACCTTAAGTGTCTACAAGCACCCTCGGGTTTACATTATTAATTTTCAATTTTCAAATTCCACAGCTGGTGGTATTTCGGATTTGGAATTACGAATTTAGGTCCTAAAGTTTTCACATTAAGCGGATTGTGTTTGTAGGTGATGTTTTTGTTGTATGAGTTTGTATGCTGTTATAAATTCTCGATGGATTTCCTTTTGGGGGCGGTTGAGGGTTTGGGCTATGTCGGCGAAGGAGTATTTATTTTCACAGCGCAGTTTTAGTATTTCCGCCTGTTCGGGGGTCATTGCACCTTGTAGTTTGATGGTGGCAGGCTTTTGTTTGCTGTTAAGCGTTCCGCCTTGGTCCACAATGATCTTAAGGGCTGCAATGGCTTTTTTCACTTTGTTGCTGGTGTCTGTAACACTGCTACCCATGGCTTGAGCAATGGCCTTGTAATGGAAGCCGTATTTTAGGCAAAGCTCGATTAGGTGTTTTCCTTCGGTATCTAATAGGGGCAGTACACTTTGTATGAGCTCAAAGTGTTGTTGTTCCTTGGCTTGTAACCTTAGGGTTTCGGCCTCGGTCAGAGGATCGTAGCCCGCCATATAGTTTTGATAATTATCAAAACTATCGAGGGAGCAGATTTTTCTATTGAAGTCGTTTCTGGGTCGGGTGTAATAGGAGATGCACTCTCTTTTCATTACGAAAAGGAGGAAGAAAAGGATGTGTTCAGGCCGCTCGATGCGGTCGCGGTGCACCCAGAGTTTTAAAAAGGTGTCCTGCATCAGGCATTCCACCACAAAGTGGTCGCGTAGCAAGTACCTGCCCAACCCAAAAATACGCCTCTGGTACTCATCATAAATAGCGGTAAGGGCGTTTGGGCAGCCTTTTTTTAGTTGTATGAAAGTGCTTGGTTTCATGGGACACTATTTTGATTTACATTCCTTTTCTATTATATTTTCTATCTTACTTATAAATCTTGTATAATCCTTTTTAATTTTCTCTGCAAAACAGGGGGATCGCTCTCCTTTGAGACAGTACCTAACATATCGCGGCGATATCTCATACTTCTTGGCAAGCGCCTTGACAAGGGTTGCATTATAAGTTTGCTTCATTTTAGCTATATTTACAGATTAAATAATCTGTTCACATTTATTGAACAGTTTTACATACTGAAAATCAAATATATAAACGTTTTGTTTATTGTGCAAATTTTATACACAAATATTTTATTGTTATGGATAAGGCCATAATGTTAGATAAGATTAAGGACTACTACAGCTTTAAAACTGACGTAGACTTTGCCAAGTTTTTAGGAATTACACCACAGGTATATTCAAACTGGAAGAGCAGGAACTCTTTTGATGCGGAGTTACTATATAATAAATGCCCTGAACTCAATCCTTCTTGGCTTTTGTGTGGAAAGGAGCCAATGATGAGTGATGAGGAAAAAGAGCTTCAAGTTAATGAGGCTAAAAGTCCATACATTCTACGAAAAAAATTAGCTTATTTGGAGGATGAATTAAGGGTGCTTGGGCAGGCGGATAAAATAATGAGTGAATCTGGCAGCCAGATTAAAAAGGCTATTGAACTTTTAACTAATCAACTTCAACTTACTGAAAAGGAGCTGGAAGATATTCTGGATAAAAATAAATAACAATTTTATTACGTAATAGCATAGTGTTTCAAGTAATCAGCAATAGTGATAATAATTAAACTTCATCGTTTAGTGGCATAGGCTGGGACATTAAAACCACTAAGATTTATAATAACAAATTAGAACCCCACATTATCTTCTGGGATTATGATATTGATTGTAGTTTAAATTCTATAAAACAGGCCTGCATACTAGTTTTAGAGAAACTACTTCACTATGACAAATAATTATAAAAAAGGTGAATTAGCACGAATAGATTATACACCTAAAATAAATTTGCTAATTCTTTAAAATTATTTTAGTTTAGCTTACAATGCATTTAATACATTACAAACCCACTTATAAATGTCATTAAAATCTCCCCACTTAAACAGTCGAAGTTAATATACAAAGTAGCTCTCCGTATTTATTGAGTTTTTACTCAAAGAGTAAATTCAATTTAATATATTTTGTATGCTGTGACTTATATTGTTATTCTATTATGTCTTATGGAAATTTAAATATTAGAATGGTATTCTAATTAAGGTTTAAAAATAATATTAGTAATCTCAAAAAATTATTCAATGCAAAAACTTTTTTTTGATCTCTTCAATGCAAAGGATGAAGAGGACTTAGGTGCTATACTTGATAAATATCCGTCCATTTTCGCGGATCATAATTGGAAACCGTTAGGAAATAACAAAAGTAATTATGGAGTAGTTAAAAATCAACAATCTAATCCCATTGCGGCACTTATAGAAAAGGTTACTAATTCCATTGATGCATTGTTGACAAAAAAATGCTATCAAGCAGGTATAGACCCAAAAGGTGAGAATGCTCCGCAATCAATGGAAGAAGCCATTGATACTTTTTTTCCGGATCATAATTGGGATTTACAACAATTTAGAAAAAGTCAGGCTGAGGAAATTCAGATCATTGCAGATGGCAAAGGGCCTAGAACTCCAAGGAGCCAACAGCCAACTTCGGTTATCGTTTATGATAATGGAGAGGGACAACATCCCGAAGATTTTGAAAGTACTTTTTTATCTCTTTTAAGAGGCAATAAAAATGACGTTCAGTTTGTGCAGGGAAAATATAATATGGGCGGTAGTGGTGCAATTGTATTCTGTGGTAAAAAAAGATACCAACTAATAGCTTCCAAGAGATATTCGAGTGATGGAGATTTCGGTTTTACCCTTATCCGGGAGCATCCTAAAAGAGAATCTGACCACGCTAAAGAGACTTGGTATGAATATTTATTAATCGAGGGGAAAATAGCTTCTTTTCCTATTGATCAATTAGATATTGGCCTGGAAGGGAGAAAATTCACGACCGGAACAATTATTAAAATGTATTCTTATCAATTCCCCAAAGGTTATTCAGGATTTGCACAAGATCTTAATCAAAGCATTAATGAATTTCTTTTTAATCCCGCTTTGCCTATATTAACAAAGGATACTGAAGAACGATATCCAAACAATAAAGTACTTACCCAAGATTTATATGGATTAAAAAGAAGATTAAGTAGTGAAGAGTCGGATTATTTAGCTGATCGATTTTCCGAAACTTATAACGATGAGACAATAGGAGAAATGAAAGTTTCCTGTTTTGTTTTTAAAACCAAAGTTAAAGATAATGACTTAAAAAAAACAAAGGAAAATATCCAAAGAAGATATTTTAAAAACTCTATGTCTGTCCTATTTACCTTGAACGGTCAAGTACATGGACATTATACTTCAGAATTTATTTCACGTTCCTTAAAATTCAACTTATTAAAAAGCCATTTACTAATTCACGTTGATTGTACGGAAATGAATTATGACTTTAGAAAAGAGCTTTTTATGGCTTCACGTGATAGATTGAAAGAGGGGGAAGAAACTCAATACCTTAGGAAATATTTGGCTAATCAATTGAGTAAAAGCGATGGGAGACTCGCTGAAATAGAGAAACATAGAAAACAAGCTGTTAATATTGATACCTCAGCCAATACAGGAGAACTTTTAAAGAGCTTTACTAAAGACCTTCCTTTAGATTCCGATTTAATGAAGTTGTTAAGTCAAACCTTTAAATTGGACATTAAGAAAAATGAGAAGAAGCAAGGAGATAAAAAACCAGCTAAAAAACAGAAAGAGGAAATTCCCTTTCAGCCTGAAAGATACCCTTCTCATTTTAAAATAGATGCAAGAAATAATGGTGAAAATGAAGTAGCCAAAATACCTTTGGGTGGCGAAAAGACTATTAAATTTTCTACGGATGTTGAGAATGATTATTTTGACCGATTGGATGACCCCGGTGAATTGCAAATATCCATACTCAACATAAAAAATAATGAGAAAGGCGGCGGTGATAAACCAGGAGAACCTAAAGAGCCAACTGATGTATTTAATATTGTAAAAAGCAGCCCCAACAAGGGAACTATAAAAATAAGCCTAAACCCGAAGGAAGATTTGGAGGTAGGAGATGCGGTACAAATGAAGGCAACGCTGACCGCTCCGGGAAAAAATTTTGAACAATTGTTTTGGGTGAAAATTGCAGATAAGGAAAAGAAGAAAGAAAAAGCTCCAAAAGAGGAAGAAGATAATGAACACTTAGGATTACCGCAATTGGTCTTTATGTATAAGGATGCAGACGAAGATGATAAGAATGCCACCTCCTGGGAAAATGCAGAAACCGCAACCAATTTTGTAGTAGATTATAAAACAGTAATGACACCTCAAGCTTCGGGCGATACTCTTGAAAAGATTTATGTGAATATGGATAGTACGGTTTTAAAAACGTTTAAATCCAGATACAAAAACCCTAACCAGGAACAAATGGAACTCTCTAACAGAAAATATTATACTTCGGTTTATTTCCACACTCTCTTTCTTTATACCATTAGCAAGAATCGCGGGTATGAAATAAAACAGAAGCAGGAAGGAGAAGACGAATTGAAACCTGTAGATTTAGGTGAATACTTAAAAGACCTTTTTGACAATTACTACTCTACATTTATTTTAAACTTTGGAGGAATGGAAGAGATGATGCAGGGGATTGGGGATTAAACAGTAAATTTATTACAAAGAACTCACAGAATTTATTTTAATTTAGTTGTTTAATTTATTTAAATCATTTTCTAATTGATTTTTTCTCTCAATTAACTTTGCATCAATCTGACGAGGAAAAGTAGAGTCTTTAAAATTTTCAATATCCCCTAAAATCTTTCCATTGTATGCCATTCGCAATAGTAAATAATGAGTCGATGCTTTTGGAATTAAATCATTTCTTAATTCATCATCATCTATGAGGCCAGCATTATCTTGAATTAATTTTTCAGACTGTTCACCAATTGCAATGATTTCTTCCAAAATTGACTTTTCGTTATCTTTAAATTCATAACCATTTAGAAGATATTTTAAAGTACTAAAGCTCGGATCTGATTCTTTATAGGAATTGCGAAACTTTTTATACAAAATATTGCTTTTCCTTCTTAATTGATAGTAGGGACCATAAAAATTATTCAACTTTTTATATATCTCATCTCTTTTGCTTTCATCCTTTTTCAATCTTTCACTTCTATTAATTTGATAAAATGATAATCCTAAAGCACCCACCCCAATTAAAATAGGGGCAATTTGCAATAGATAATTCCAAAAATTATCCCAGTTATAAACTAATAACGCCATTTTTCATCTTTTTTAAAAACTGAGTTCCTTTATCAATGTCTTCAAAAATTATTGTTGAAGATTCTCGAGTAATTCTAAAAAATTTAGCAAATTGTTCGTCAATCGCCGATCGCTCATCTATTAATATAATTGGTTTGTTTAAGGCCTTTGCATAACCTACTTCTAAAGTCAATCCATAACCAGAAGGATTATCTTCTTGCATATATGCGAACAAAATATCACATTTATCTATGTAAAATAGATCCCAGAAGGTATATTGATCTGATTCATTTAAATTATGTTCTCTAGGATTAAAAAAAGTATATTTTTTATCTCCCAATGATTCCATTAGTGATTTTTGCCAATTTGATTGATTCATACCACCAGATAAAAAAACTTTGATTCCCATATTTATAAAAAACAAGTATTACAACCATCTCGTTCAGTTTCTTCCAGAATATCCAAAAGATAGGGAGAGGGTTTCGATTCCTTTTTATTGGATCGCATTATATGCCCCAATTTTATTTCTTTTATTCGCTCAGGTTTTATTAGTTCTCCCAGTGTTTCATTTGGCACCCAAGTAAAGCCTTCATCCACATTTTCATATTTCATTGCCTCTTTATACTTTTCAGGGTGTTGTTCGTATAACCATATCCATTCTATTTTTTGCTGGAAGAAACAAAAATAACAACCGGAACGACTACGAGCATACTCTCCTTTTTTGCCATCCACTTCGAACTCAATTTTCTCATAATATTCTGGCACTCCAACACCAGACTCACGTAGTATTTTAAAAATATCATCGCGAACCAAAATATCTTCATTGTCTAATAAGGCATAATTATCTTCCAAGGCCAATGAATAATCGGTGGTTTTTAGAAAATCAAATACGGCACGGTTAAATTCAGGAATTCCCAAATCCAAAGCAGTATCGGCTTTTCGTTTTAAAATCTTTTCGGTTTCTGCCTTAAAGTTTTTATCGAATGTGATGGGCTCATTTAGAATAGAATGAATCAGGTCCAATTTTCTTCCCTTTTGATAGGATTGAAAGAAATCTAAGACAACTTTTTGATTATCTGGGTTGAAAAGTTTGGCCATTACATCACTACTCCATATATTTTTACGGAATGGGAAAATGGATTGTATATTATTTTTACGGGATATATAGCCTTCACGATCCTCATCGCCACGGATGCCTACGTATGAAACTGTGGGCTCGTCTTTTATAAACTCCTCAAAAGGTTTTAACTTCATCAATGCAGTACACCATCGTGCTTGAGGAGATGGTAAATAACCACGGAAGGATTTATAGTAAAAATCAAAAGGATCATCTCCTGTACTCTCAATATCTGGGTTATCCAATTTCTTTATAGATTTTCCTAAGAAAGATTCAAGATTGGAAATGAGTTGATAGGTTTCATCTAATTCCTTTCCTGTATCACAGAAATAATATTCAAAATTGAAACTAGGGTATTTACTGTTCAAATAGATAGCCAACGCCGCGCTGTCCTTCCCACCTGAAATTCCTAATATGTGTCTTGGTTTCTTCATTCCTTATTCAATTCTTTTTGCAATAGTGATAACAAGATAGGCAATTTTAGATTTTTATACTTATCCAACGTTTCCAAAAGAGTCTTTGATACAGTTTCAATTTCATTCGACTGGTTATTAGACATTCGTATTATCCGATCAATACTACCTTCTGTGGTTGTGGTCAATTCCAGTTTATAAAGGCTTTCACCTTCGGCAACTTTTACATTGCTTAGATCGACCAAATTATCCAACTCGTGTACAATGGATAGCATTTTATCCTTCAGCATCATTTCATCTGAATCCTTTATGGCATCTAACCTTGTGCCCAATATCGCCTGTCCAATGGACATTAAATAACTATTTCTATCTGGCAAATCTGAATTAAGGCGTAACAAGAAGATTTTGTGTCGTGTTAATGCCTGATGTTCTTTAATCGCTTCAAATCTATTCTGTAATTGTTTTTTATAGGTTTCAAAAGGTACTCTCTTACCTATAATTTCGTCGCAAATAAAGAGTTCAAATCTATTCAATAATTCATCGAAGGATTGTTTTATCTCTTCTATTCGGTTTTGAAAGTCTATTATATAATCTTCAAACAAATTGTTATTATTTGCCAATTCAACTAAGGAATATCCTAAAGCGTCTGGAAAATCTTCGAAAAAAGTCTTTTCTGGATCCTTTGCTTTACTTATTGCCTCTCTCAATTTTATTGCTTCTTGAGAAACAGTATTTGTTTTTTTATTATAATCAGGTAAATCACGATAAAAAATAAGTAATGGACGAATACTTTGGATGAAAGAGTCTGTATTAAAGGAAGTAGTATTTTCTTGCTTAAGAAAATCGCGATATTTATTAAATAAACTTAACCTCAAATTATTCAACTCAAAACTCTTAATGGTATATTCTTTTAAATTTCGAGTAAGGGCATGCAATACAGTCTCATCCAAATAAGGTACAAAACCATTATCGTTGTATAATGCGAAGTCACCCCTTTTTATATATAAGAAAGTGGGTACCCAAAAATCAATAACTCCTTGTTTTAATTTTATTGGTGCGGCTTCAAGCATTGTCACGAAATCAAGTAAACTTTTTCTAGAAGATTTTGCTTCATCTAAAAAACGAAGGCTTAAATTCCATAATGGCAAAAAGCTATCTTGAAGAGGTTCTTCTAATTCCCAACCACTTTTACTTTCTCTATGAATGCCAGTTTTCTTAAGTAGTGAATAATAAATTGTTTTTTCAGCAGGCCATTTATCTTTAGGCAACCCCAGATCCTCTAAATGAGAATTTTCGGTTAATGCTCTCCAAAAATTTCTTCGAGCTGTTCCTATGGAACCAGAAGTTTTATGCCTATTGACAAGTTCATTTGGCAAAATTGGCGTATCGGGATAAACCCTATTACATATTGCAGATAATGTTCTATTAAAATTATTTTTGTCTCTGATTCGTGGCCTTTCGCCATTACCAAACCATTCAACCTTATCAGTATATAAGCTGTTCATTACATAATGGTTCAGCAAGGTTTCATTACTCTTAATAATAGATTTCAATTCTTTAATGGCCACCCGATCATTTTCATCTTCAATATCCTTCAAAACCGCCTGGGTTTTCTCAATCTCTAGGAGCGTTTCGAATATTCCCGATGTGTTAGTGAAATAACCAAAGAGTGTGTTTGATGCATTTGAAAGTTCTAATAAACTTTCCTCATCGACACCTTCTTCATTAAAAATCAAATTGATATAACCATCTATTTGCCCTTCCGCAATTTTACTTATAGGTTCTTGGGATAATAAAAACTCAAATAAGCGTGGCGTGCCAGTGCGATAGCTCACGGACTTGGCTATGATAACAGGAAAATCAAAATGTGAATTTAGTTTTTGTAAAACATCGATGCCGCTAATTTTATTTGACGCATTTGAGATAGCATTCTCAATATCCATATCGGTCCCTTCAAATAACTTAAAAGAATCATCAAACTTACTATAACGGATCACCTTGTTTTTCTCCAATAACTGAATGGTCTGTAAAATCAGTTTTTCCGAATGCTGATTTGATAAGTATGAGACTAACAATGTTGAATTAATTTTAGCAGTCTTTTTTGCAAAAATGCCTAATAACCCTATACATTTCAGTAATTTTTCTGCTACTTCATGATTTATATCAGGGATGACATCCTCTCTTTCAAGTGCTGCTCGTATACCCGACCACTTTGCATAATCTGGATTTGAACTACTGACCAATATTGTATAGAATTCCTGAAACAGGTAATCATATATTTCAGGTAATTCTAAAAAGCTTTGTGATTTCTCATAATCATTAAAAAATGCTGAATTTAGGAAGGTAAATAACGAACGTTCATTCTGACCGTATTTTTGTAATGCCAATGCAATTGTATAGCCGCTTATGGCAGATAAAGGGAATATTTTTTTCTCTACTTCTTTAGCAAATTCTAATGGTATATTGAATAAACGGTTTTCAAGGATCAATGGAACGAATGACCTGTTATTTTTGGGATATGGAGACGAATCAATTTTTCTTGAGGCCAATGTTAGTAAATGCTCGACAGGCTCATTGAAGGCTATATCAACAAATCTTCCTTTTACTTTTTTCCATTCTTGAAAGTCTGTACTTGATAAATTAGAAGCATACGCTTCTAAAGTTTGGTGGACAGAAGTAAGCAAAAGAATATTTCTAGATGGTTCATTTACAAATTCCGCAAGCTTTTGCAGAAAATAAATTTCCCTTTCAGGTTGATTATGAGCTGCGTATTCCAAGAACTTTCCGAATTCATCTATGGCGATAACCAATAGTCCATTCATTTTCGCAATAGACTCATATTTTTGAAATATTGCATCAAAAAGTTTTTGATTTGCAGTTAAATCATTTTCAATTCCAAATTCATCACTTAAAGTTGCTTCAAGTGATTTATAATCCCCTATGAGTTTTATTATGACAGCCTTTCCGTTGTAAGGAGTATTAAAGTAAGATTCCTGTTTAAGTAAAGATTTCTCAAGTGCCCATAAAAAAGATGATTTTCCAGTTCCAAATGACCCGATTAGATTAAACGCATGGCTTCCACCCTTAAAGCTCTCAAAGATTCTTTTGCTAGTTCTAGTGGTATTAGGAGTTACAATGTAATTAAGTTTACTATCTGTATCTCGGATTATATTTGTAGAAGGTGATGAATTATGCATTATAATAATTATTTAAAACCTCTAGGTATTGAGGCCTTTGTTTAAACTGCAATTCCTTTATACCTGCTTCACTATTGTACGTTATTCCAGGGTAGTTCGTTGCAATTTCTATTAATTTGTTTTCCAGAATATCCTGGTCAAAACAAAATATATTTCCAACTCCTGCTTCACTTTGATACAAATGTTTGAAACTGATGGAATCTCCATATTCAGGATTTGTAAGTATACAGTATAGGACTATTTCAATAGGCACATTTTCTTGATTGCTGTTCGCTATTCTATATATTTGCTTTCCTTGCTGATTTTTACCTATTAATTTAACTAATGAAAGTTCTGTCAGAAGACCACTATAACCATCTTCTATATTCTTTTCTTCAGCAGTGGAATACATTCTTAAAAAAACTGAAAAGTCTTTTTCAAGTATTTTCTTATTTTGTTTTGGGTCTAAGTCTAAAATATATTTAACAAAACTTGATTTTGTAAATTCAGGCTTTATTTTTCTAAACTCACGAAAGAGAATTTGATAAATAGATGAATGGTTTTGGGCACATAACTCATAATGCAGCAACCACAATGTTCCTTCTTTTTCCAAATAGGGATCCCATCCATTTTGATTAAAAATATGACTATAAGTAGAAGTTATTTCGTAATTATCATTTATAACACCAAATGATTTCATCCAAAAACGAATAGAATTTACCATATTCCTTCCAACTCCTAGCTCAACACCTGAATCGTCTCTAAACTTTTGGCCTTCTGAAATATAATCGTAGCCTTTCTTAAGCCAAAATAGGCGACAATGAAAAGTATCATGTCCTGAAAAAATCATGTTTTTATTTTTTTCAAATTTACTATTTATAACCGCTATAAATAAAAAAACTCTAATAGATAATGAACAAATAAAATAACTGAGTCCTAATTATTTGCTTATAATCGGTAAGAACAGTAAATATAACAAAAAATGATTGTTTATTAACTCTGTCCAGTATCATTTAGGCTCGGGTTAAAGTCACAGAGAAATTTTTTAAGACTATTTACCGAAACCGAAATTTAAACCCCAACAAATTCGGTAGCTCTTACTGATACGGCTTTTTCAAGCATAGCGCCTAATCTGACGCAAATATTTTTAAGATCGACCATAGCTTGATTACTACTTTTATTTGAGTGCCATAGTGTTGTATTTGGCAAATAATGTGTAGGATGGCTAACATAGTTCCAGCTAGTTCTATACCCCAGATTGATCATTGCATCTTTCACGTCTGTATGATATTTATTGATGTCATACGAAATTAGAATTGTTCCAATTGTAGTTCCCATAAATTAAAGTTTTTGAGATTAGAGGATAAAGTTATGTATGGGTTTTTGATATATTTTACGGGATTCCGTAAGAATAGAAATTAATTATTGATACCATAATATGAACTAAAACCTTGCTCTGCTTAAATATGAAACTTATCTTTTATATCTTGTGCAGCTGAACTATTCGATGACGATGAAAGAAAAAATAAAGATAGAGGACATTGACGGACAGCTATTTGAAATAAAAATAGTTGAGCCAGAGAATTCTAAACCTGCCTCTTTCACCCATTACTTACACAATCAGAAAAACGGGGTTTCTAAATTTTATAAAAAAGATGCTCTAGAGCACATAAAGGAAATCCTCGAAAAGGAATATCCTTCTGAAAGAATTACATACAAATTTGCCGAAGAAGCATTACAATACCTGATTTTTGATTTAAAAAAAACGGTTCCTTTCCCTCCTCCAGAGAAGCCAATTTTTAAATTTATTGATCTTTTTGCTGGAATCGGAGGGTTTCGCTTAGCACTTCAGAACCTTGGCGGCAAATGTATATTTACAAGTGAATGGGATAAATATTCAAAAAAAACCTACGAGGCTAATTTTGGAGAAATACCTTTTGGAGATATCACGAAGGCTAAAACCAAGAGCTACATTCCCGATAATTTTGATGTGCTTTGTGCTGGTTTTCCCTGCCAAGCATTTTCAATCGCTGGCAGACGAGGCGGATTTGAGGATACAAGAGGAACTTTGTTCTTTGATGTTGCCGAAATTATTAAAAAAAGGCAACCAAAGGCTATCTTTTTAGAGAATGTAAAAGGTTTACGCAACCACGACAAAGGAAAAACTTTGGCTACCATATTAAATGTTCTTCGAGAAGACTTGAATTATTATGTGCCTGAACCAAAGATTTTAAATGCAAAAGAATTTGGTGTCCCGCAGAATAGGGAGCGTATTTTTATTGTTGGATTTCGGAAAGATTTGGGAATTAATGAGTTTCAATATCCAGAACCAACGGATACAACGGCCACTTTAGAAGATATTTTAGAAGAAGAGGAGGTTTCGGTAAAATATTATCTTTCAACAACTTATTTACAAACCTTAAAGAATCACAGAGCCAGACATGAAAGTAAAGGGAATGGATTTGGTTATGAAATAATATCTAACGATGGTACTGCCAATGCCGTGGTTTGTGGAGGGATGGGTAGAGAGCGAAATTTAGTTCTTGATAATAGATTGACTAATTTCAACCCTGTCACAAAGATTTCAGGAAAGGTTAACCGTGAGGGTGTTAGAAAAATGACTCCCCGAGAATGGGCAAGATTACAGGGTTTTCCAGACGCTTTTAAAATTGTTGTTTCTGACGCACAAGCGTATAAGCAGTTCGGGAATTCTGTGGCGGTTCCTGCTATACAGGCTACTGCTGAGAAAATAATTGAAAAACTTAGCAACAAATGATTACAGGTAACAAAGGTGAATGGAGTGAAATATATACACTTTTCAAATTGTTAGGTGATAAACAACTAATACTTGGAGATAAAGACATTGAAAAGTTAGAAGGTATAGTATATCCTATTATAAAAATACTTCGCACTGAAAATAATGGCAATTTTGAATACTCGATTCAAGACGAAATAATTTTAATTTCTGGTAATGAAGAGCTATTAAAAATTCCTATTTCAAAATTTAAAGAGAAAGCCTTATTCCTTTTGGAAGCAATAAAAGAAAATCGGGAAAGAACATTTTCGATTCCTTTAATTGAAGATTTTATGCAATCTATTAATTGCATTTCCTTAAAAGCAGGTTCTTCAGCAAAAACAGATATTTCTATTATAGTTCATGATCAAAGAACAAATCAACAACCAACCCTTGGGTTTAGTATAAAGTCCCAACTTGGTAGTCCTTCCACTTTACTCAATGCAGGAAAAACTACAAACTTTATTTTTAAAATTGAAGGCGTTAATTTAGACGAGAATGAAATAAATGAAATTAACTCAATAAACACAAGGAATAAAATAAAGGATAGACTCCTCAAGATTAAAGATAAAGGCGGCATATTTAAATTTGTTAAGACAGAGCGCCAAATATTCTCTAATAACCTTGTGTTGATAGATAGTTTGCTACCACAAATCTTGTCAAATATCGTCTTTGATTTTTATACATCTGGATATTCACATCTGATAGATTTAGTTAAAGTAACGTCGCAAAGCAACCCATTGAATTTTGACACCGAAAACGAACATAAATTTTATGAGTATAAAATTAAGCGATTTTTAACCGATGTTGCGCTTGGAATGATGCCCTCTACAGTTTGGACAGGGCAATATGATGCAACTGGGGGGTATTTAATTGTTAAAGAAAACGGTGATGTTTTATGCTATCACATTTATAACAGAAATGAGTTTGAAAATTATTTATTAAATAACACCAAACTTGAAACTGCAAGCTCATCACGACATGGATTTGGTGAAATCTATAAAGAAGATAGCCATTTCTATTTTAATTTAAACTTACAGATTAGATTTATTAAATAAAAGAGGCTGGCGAGTTGAATATCATGTTCATTATATTGCACAAATAAAAAACAATTTCTTATATTTATACCAACTATTTTGGTGCTGATTTAGTTTTAAATAAATTGTTTATGAGAACTTATATTGATGAAGAGCGAAAACTAGCAGACCCATATTATAAATTAATGGAGCTGCGCGGAGACAAGCTTCAATTAGTATTGAATTCTTGGTCGCGTAACGAACTGATTACTTGGCTAAAATGGAATGATCCAAACGGGGTGTATAGAGATGAAGACTCATTGAGGGAATTCGATAACATTCTAAGCAAGACTGAGGCCATTGAAATAATAACAAGACAGATTACTGAAGGTTAAACGTTGAATCAAAAAGAGACTCAAGAAACCGAAAATAGCTTAGAGTATTACCTCCGCAGTAATCGGCTTAGTTTAGGAAAACAGATACGTGAAATTCGGGGACTATCTCATAAAGTGTGTAAATAATAAAATAGCGGGGGCCGGCCCCCGCTATTTTATTATTTAGTTTTTAAT
>JBLWTS010000002.1:0-98614 GCA_048270045.1 Aequorivita sp. | reverse complement strand
GCGCAAAGATACGCTTCCTGTTAAGCTTTCACAATAGAAAGTTTGCAATCTCAAACCGTTATTTCTCTAATTTTAGTATTTTCATCAAATATTAAAATTAAAAGACATGAACACCAAGTTATTTCTCAGTGGTTTAATTTTCTTCTTTGGATTTTCAACATTTTCACAAAATGATTCAGGTAATCCCACCGCCCCGAAAATCTCGAAAGTGAAGAACAATATCTATGTACTTCAAAGTGATGGCGGTAATATTGGGGTTAGTTTTGGGAAGGATGGAATTTTTATGATTGATGATCAATTCAGTGGTGACAGGGAAGAATTAAATAGGGAGATCAAAAAAATAAGTGAAAAACCGATTAGGTTTGTTGTCAACACGCATTTCCACAATGATCATACTGCAGGAAACCCCAAAATGGCAAAAGAGGGCGCCGTAATTTTCGCTCAGGAAAAAGTTCGCGAGCGGTTAATAACTGTAATCAACGAGGAAAAAAGGAAGGTTTCAGATAACATGCTGCCGATGGTGACTTTCACTAAAGATTTAAGTTTTTATTTTAACAACGAAAAAATATATGTTTTCCACGTTCCCAACGCTCATACCGATGGCGATGTAATGGTTTATTTTACGGGCAGTAATGTTCTGCAAACCGGCGATGTTTTTGTCAATGGTTTATTTCCATTTATCGATGTGGAAAACGGCGGTACCGTTCTAGGATATCTCCAAGGAATTCAACAGGCAATTTCAATTATTGACCAAGAAACCAAGATTATTCCCGGCCATGGCCCAATGGCAACATATAAGGATTTGGTGAATGCACAACGTTTATTGGAGGTTATTTATAAAAAGGTTGGACAATTGGTTGTATTAGGTAAAACCGAAGAGGAGGTCACGAAATCGAAAGAACTTACCAAGGAGTATGATGCTATGGGATATAGCAACGGTTTTGTTAATTCCGAATCATTCCTTCGTACACTATATAACGAAGCTTCCCAGAGAACGGAAAGCAAAGAAGAAAGACTTAAGAAAAATGAGGAAGCTCTCCAAAAGTATGAACAGATAAAAAAGAAGCATGATTCCAAAAAATCGTGAAAAAAAGAATACGCTTTTTTCCCTTTAGAAGTCGTAGTACCAATTAAATAAATCAGTACGAATCCCGAAATTAACCCAAGTAGTCTGATTCTTAAAAACCGTTTCAGTATCTACCATTGGACTCAAATTTCGAAAGATTACACTTCCGTATATTTTAAGATTGGTGGCAGGGTTTATTAAATACCCAGCTTGTAGTTCGGTATGGAAAAAATCTGTAGTATTTCCTTGACCTACCTTGTTTCCTATATCCGAAACTCTATCATCATTTTCAGATAAGTAAATATTATTTCCGTAATTTAAGGAATCTTGCGGGGTATTAAAGTCAAAACCGCGCTTTGCCATAACCAATTTGGCATCGGCATACAACCTTCCCTTTTGATAACGCGCAATTGCTATAAATTCGGAAAAGTTTGATCCTAGCGTATGCGCCATGGACTGATTGTTATGGCCATAATTTAGAGTGGTGGTGAAATGGGAATAAGTATAAGGACGCACACGGTTGTATTCTCCTTGAAGAAATAACCCTTTTAAGCCAAATGCATCATAATACTTTATCCCTAACTGATAGCCAAGCTTGTTTTTGTAACTTCCTTCGCCACCGAATATGTCGCCAGTTGAAAATTCATCGATAGCCAATTGGCCATACACATTTACTCGATCGTTCACTTTATATTTAGAGCTCAGGCCTATAAAGGCATTTCCTCCCCTTGCTCCTGTGGAAAATTCAATAGATCGATAAAAAATAACTGGATTCATATAGTTGAAATCAAACCCTCTATTGTTATCATTTTCCCAAATAACTGATTCAAAAAGACCGATATTTAGCCGCTTTGTAATGTTGTAGCTCAAATAGTGATTTGCCATATATTTAGTTCGGTAAGAACCGTTATCAGTAACTTCGGGCCTAACATCACGGAGTGACATCCAAGTATTTGTGTATTTTATTTTCCAAAAAGTAGTATTCAATTTAAAGAATGGATAGGGACTAGCATTATCACTGGTAAATAAAGACCTATATCCATCCCCAAGAAATGTTTTACCATGGCCTAGTTGAATATTAAAATATTTTGAAGGTGTATATGAAATATGACCCGTAGCACCTGGATAGTCATAGGAATCTGATTTAAATCCTTTCGCGATGCCCCTTCCAGGTATAATTGCTGGGTAACTATATGCACGTATTGATTCTGCATAGCGATTATAATAATCGGCAAAACGACCTTGACTTTCATAAATAACCGCAAAAAAACTAATTTGGCTCCCAATACCACCTTGCGTATAAACCAAACGTGTATTATTATAGGTATTTAAATCTGCACCCAAATCCTTTCCTACCTGCAGATCTACGCCAGGATCCATGGTTATCCAGTAATCTTTTCCTTTGATAGTGGCCATATGCTCATTAAAGAATTTTCTGCCGAACCAAGAGGTTCGCTTTTTCGAAATTTCTTCATTATGGGCTTCAAAATCGTAATACTTATTTACTTCATCATAAGTATATGGCTTTTGAGCGGTATGGCTATTTAATCCAACTCTATTCAAGTCTGGATCGAAAAGACTGTAGTTGTGATGCGAAAAAGGAATATTGATATTGCTTTTATATTCTTCGTTTTGATAGGGCAGATTTTTTAAGTCGTCATATTCATTAACCAATTCTTCACGAGTATCTTTTTTAGGTGTCTCCAAGCTAGAAACAACACTTCTTCCTGGCCCAACTAAAGGAATTGCAATTGGCAAGGTAAACTGCACATATGTTGGAGTGCCATTATATGTTGCTGGTTTTAAAGTTGGCAACATTTCAAATACGCGTTTTACCTCTGTTTTAAGCTCCTCATACATTCCATCGACATAAAGAACCTTGAATTTTCCTTCTTTCGTAACTTCAAAAAGCACATTTACACTTCCTTTATAATTCTTTTCAGATACTACTTGGGGAACCTCAAAATTATCAAATATAAATTGATGTAAAGTCGTGGTAAAGCACTGGTCCATGGTATCTACATTTGCTTCTTCACAACTTGGGAATATAGGATATTTTGAGTATTGCGTATTAGGAATCTGTGCCGACAAACCCAGTGTTAAGGAAAGAAAGCATAGTAAGAAAGTCTGTCTCATGAAACTACGGTGTTTTGGCTCGAAAGATACATATTTTTGCATGGACATTTCTAAAAAACAGACCTATTTTCATTGAAGATTCAAGTGTCAAGTGAAAATCTTTACGGTATTTTAAAAATAATTGGTACTGTATAGAGCACCTCTACATTCTTCGTACCTTGTCTTCCAGGTCTCATTTTCGGCAAACTTGCCACCACTCGTTGCGCTTCTTTTTCGAGTTTTTCGCTACTAGATTTGGCGCGAACGTCCCTTATAAATCCGAGTGAATCAATTTTGAACTGTACATAGACTTTCTGAACCTGATTCCGTTCAAAATCTCCGAGAATTTCTTTCCTGAAATTTCTATTTATAAAAACGTTTATTTTGGAAGATAGACAGGCGATTTTCTCAGCATTGGATTCCATGCCTTCACAACCGGGATATACGGGAACATATTCCACGTTTAGAATCGATGTTGTGCTAGTTGGCTCTGGAATAGTTTTTTCTGGAACTTTCTGCCCCTGAGGCTCAATTAATGGAAGGTCTGTAGAAGGGATTGGAGTTTCCACTTCCACACTATTATTCTTCTTCACAATAAAGACATTCGATTTTACTTGTTTTGGAATTGTAGTTGGCTTTACTGGTTTGGTTTTAACAGAAGCAATGGGCTGAGGTTTTTCCACATCAACTTGATAATCAATCATAGGTGGCTCTTCTATTCCAAAGCTTGTAGGTTCTGAATTTAAATGAACTACAGTTTTAAAGGAAGCTTGCATCAAAAAAAAGACAATCAAGCAACTTACGATAATTCCTATTTGGAAATACAGTCGGGAATTCCAGGTAATATTTACCTGCTTCTTTTCTTCTCTTTTGTTCTGGGGGTACTTGACACTTGTTTTCATCTTATTGTCGTTTTAAATATTAGATCCTCACTAAGTAGTTGAGATTATTCAGAAATACTCATAATAAACTTCAATTTATGAATCCTAAAATGAATAATGCTTGAAATACTTTGATAAATGTTTAAATACAACTCTTGTGCCACAAAAAACAAAAAATCCCGTTTAGGGTTTCCTAAACGGGACTTTTTTACTGAATAATATTTAATTTACTGAATATCGAATACTATTGGAAGGGAATAAAGAACTCCTACTGGTTTACCTCTTTGTTTTCCTGGAGTCATATCAGGCAAAGATTCCACCACTCTTACGGCTTCCTTCTCCAGCCTTGGATGTGGAGCACGAGCTCGAACATCAATTACACGTCCATTTTTATCAATCTTAAATTGAACTGAGATTCGTTGACGTCCAGCAAGTCCTAAATCACCTGCGAGATCTGTATTAAATTTTTTATTGATAAATGCCGCAACTTTTTCTGACATACATTTCTTCTTGGCATCGTTCCCCTTTTCATTTTCACATCCTGGATAAACGGGCACATTTTCAATTACAGCAAAAGGCACGTCGGCTATTTCCTCCTCTACCACCTCTTCTTTAATCTCCTTTACCTCGACGATTTTCTCATCTTGATGGGTTTCCGTGGATTCTATAATGGTTTCTTCCTCTTCATCCTCATCTTCGATTACATCGATAACTTCTGGAGCTGGCGGTGGCGGCGGCGGCGGCGGCGGCGGAGTTAACTGCTGAGTAACTGGGATTTCCTCAATAAGTTCATCACCAACGTCTAACTGGCCAAAATCATTAAGAGATTTATCATACGATTTCCATTCAATAGCTTGCCAAGCAATTAAAAGCATTAAAATCATGCCAATTTGGAAGAAAAGTAAACTTTTGCGACCTACATCAGCCTTGGGATTTTTTTTAGGTTCCATAATACGGGGTTTAACTTGGTGCTAAAATATATAAATTATCGTTCAATCTAAAGAGAAATGAAAATTTTAAGGGATAAAAAAACGCTTTACTTTTTGAAAAAGAAAAACTCCCGCTAGGGCGCCAACCAAATTTGCAATTACATCATAAGCATCTGGCTTTCTTTGCAAAGTTAGATACCCCTGCAAAATCTCAATTACTATGCCATAAAAAAGACTTCCTAAAAGCACTACGAATCCATGTTTCCACAGCAATTTGTTATGGTTTCGTCGCAACACATAAAGCTGCCAAAGGAAAACTAATACAAAATGGATTAGAAAATGCACCATTTTATCTGCTCCCCCGGGCAAACTTACACGAGGTAAATCTCTTGTTGGCATCAAGAATATAACCGTTATCGCACAACTATAGATAATAACGGCAAATCCCAGCAATGTTTTATTTTCCAATAAGGGCCTTATATCCAGCATCATCCAAAAGATCTGCTAGCTCGTCTGGGTTTAAAATTTTCATTTTAATCATCCAACCTTCACCATAAGGATCTGTGTTGACTTTTTCAGGTTCAGATTCTAGCGTTTCGTTAAATTCCAAAATTTCTCCAGAAAGTGGAAGAAAAAGATCGGAAACTGTTTTGACCGCTTCAACGGTACCAAAAACCTCCTCACGGTCCAGAGTATCGCCAACGGTTTCTATTTCAACATAAACGATATCACCCAATTCGCTTTGCGCAAAATCAGTTATGCCAATTGTAGCAATATCTCCATCAATTTGGATCCATTCGTGATCCTTGGTAAATTTTAATTCATTTGGGATATTCATAATTCAAATTTAAATTTATAATTTCTTTTTAGTTTCCAAAATTATAGCGCAACGTGAATCCACTCCTAATGGTCGTTTGGGGGAAAGCTGTTGAAATTGCATATTCCGAAAAAGTGTGATCATAATAGAATAGCGCAGTCAGATTTTTAGACAACGCATAATCTATAGAAAGCTGCGCGCCATATATAGTCTGTCCTGCTGTAGTCTGACTATTATCAAGATCCAAATAACGAATAATGGTTATGTTGTCCCGTTTGGATAGATCAACTTTAAAATTCAAGTCACTTACCATTACCGATTTTATACCACCAAAATTAGTTCCTATTCTCAAATCCTTTATTCGATAGCCCAGACCAATTATGTATTCATTCCCCTTTATTTCAGTCAGTAAATTGTTCGCAAAACTCAAAGACAATGCACGATCCTTCCTCATTTCCGCTAGGATTTTTACAGAGTTATTCATTTCGAAGTCTACTCTAAGCAAGGGCGAAAATTGTTCGGTAAGATTCACGTTTGTCAGTAACGTTTGCACTTTAAAATTACCTGACTGGTCAACTGCTCCCGGGTTTTCTGGATCGTAATCCAAATTGGATTGGAACTGATTAACTGTATAGCTGGCACGATATCCATGAGTCAGTGAGAAACGCTTAAAGTTGCTCTTAAACCAAGGAATTTTCATCAATCCTGTATATTTTACATCCCAGTTGGGTAAAGGCACATCTCTGAAGATCCCTGTTTTTTCCTTAGAAGGATCGCTACCTTTATAGGCAGCAAGGAAGGATGGAAGAAGCACATCTTGACTGCTTCTACCAAAACCAACTGGGAATCCGTCATCCGTTCTTGGGATATTGCCTCCTTGATAGTAATCCTGTGCCAATCTATTGGCAATTACCAATCGGTTATCCCTGAAATTATCGAAGGCAGCAGAATTATATTCATCACTACTACTAAAAGCGGTTTTTATTAATAGCGTAGAAATATTAAAGTTCCCAAAGGTGTTCGGGGTTAGTGATTGATATAGATCGTCATGAACCACAAAGTTTTCTGAATAATTTTCTGAACGAATTTTACTTCCATTTATATCAATAGTCAAATCTCGTAAAGGTTCAAGATTTACTTGAGCATCCAATTGTTGGCTTGAAACTTCGGTATATTGTTCATTAAACTCTGGATAAAGGGTTAGCCATCCCTTTTTCGCGGCAAGATCCCGAATCTCTGCTTGACTACCAAATACGAATCCAGTTGTAGGCTTTAAAGATCCAATAAAACCTGTAGATGGTATATATCCGGGTAAGAAAATACCGTTGGTTTCTTGATAATTAAACTGGATCCTTTTAATCGAGGTTGCCAAACCAATGAATGTATTTATAGCTTGGTCACCTGTGTTTAGTACGTTCTGTCCAGCCGAATCATCCCCTCTTCTACCGGAAATAGAGGAGTTGGCGACCAGACCTAAGCCATTTTCTGCAACTTTTTCTTCTTTCCCCGATTTTCCTTTTTCTCTACTCTCCTTTTTACTTTCTGCACCATCGCCACCATCACCTCCTGTGCCTGATTTTTTGGATTTGCTTTTCTTAATCTTTGTTAACCCAACATACCGATAGAAACTGTTCATATCAATACTGGAGTTAATTTTATGGGTGCTTCCATTTTGTATAGAGTTCCCCAAATTATAGGTTTGAGTCTCTCCACTGGACAATTCTATAGGGAGTTCATTGAACTGGTTACTACTTTTCTGCCATTGATAATCACCAGTGTAAGAATAGGTAGCCCGAATGAATTTAAGAAACGGAAACTTACTGAAAGGCAAATCGTAGTTGACTTGTAAAGATTGATTGTGCTGATTAGGCTCACCTACATCAAAGAATCCATCCCAAACTCCGATACTGTTATCAACAAGACCACCGTCATCCAAATAATTATTGACAATTCGATTATTAGTGGATGTAAAGTTTAATCTAAGTGATTTGGTCAAATTGTAATTCAAGGTGTATTGCCAATCAAACAAATAGTTTCGTTGATACAAAGTGGGCAATCCAATATTACCTTCCAGAAGATCAATATCCCTAAATTTCTGTTGATTGTATTGTCGGGTTATATTTGAACTTACTGTGACATTCGTCGGCAGATAGTTGAAATTCAAATCCTTCATGAACTGCCAATATTTACTCTTAAAAATAGAGTCGTTCTTTTTGAAAGGTTCCAAAGGTTGGGAATTAAAGCTATAATTATAGGTAGCCCCAACCCTAACATTTTGCTCAAGTGCGTCTTCTACTTCAAAATCGTGATGGTCTGTTTGGTTATATGAAAAGGATCCAGTAAGGTTCTCTACATCATAAATTTGAGGCTTACCCTCACCGGTGCGTTCCTTCCGAACCCCAATAAAATTGACACTTTGCCGTCTAGTATAATCCACGGCTTGCTCCTTTATACGGTCTTTATCTGCATCGTCAACGGCATTGTCCATTCGAGTCTCCAATTCAATATCTTGAAATTGGGGATCGTATTTCGGAGTAATTAATTCTTCAGAACGGCCATAATTGAATGGTAACTGAATCCCCCATTTCTTTGGAAGCAATTGTCCAAGATTCAAATTGGTAACCATATCATATTGTTGGTTATCTTCCAAACTTCTCTGGTTGGGACCTTGTTCTATGGAGCCGAAACCAACTGTACTCTTTCGTCCAGTGGCACTTATCGTTGCAAAATCGGCCATATTTGCATCCATACTCAATACAGCCGCCCATCCACCTTTATTCTCCAGTTCGGAAAGACGAAGTTCGTTAAACCAAACCTCTCCACATAGATCATTTGTGGTAGGATTTTTTAATCCTAACATGATTGTGCGCACATTACCAAAACTTGGGTTTCCTCGGATTCCAATTTTTAAGGGATTTCCACCACCCGATACTCCACCTACAAGATCTTCCTGATTAAAGAACAAGACTTCAGTTGGGTCAGCACCAGGATTCGCTCGATAATAAGCTAATGTTTTTGTCTTTACATCCTGCAATTGTTCCAAAGGAAGATTCAGTCTGTTTGCCACAGGCCAAATTTCTTCGGGGTTGGAGGTGTAAAAACCAGTGGGATTCAACGGCATTTGGATTTCGTAATAGTTATTGGTAAGATCATTTCCCATCCTCATAAACGCAACCAATTCACCATCGACTAATTGATTTTCATTCTCCAAGGATTCAGCGTGGACAAACATTTCGAGATTTTTATACTGGCGCATATCAACGCTGAAATTCTTATAAACCGCACGACCATCATTAGGCTTTAGTCCACAAACCCGAAGAGCCATGGATTGTTCATTTTGACGAATAATGTTGTTATTGTTATTCAACTGTTCTCTTTCCAATCCAGGAGGCAATCTATATGGAATGGGTTGTCTATTTTCGTTTTCTTCTATACTTACGGCTTCCACTTCGAATAAGGTATTGCTCTGAGTAGGATCCTCAAAAGTAACATCATTTAACGTTTTTTGGAAACGGCGATAATCACCACGCACCAAATCTAATGTTCCAAATCGCATTACCGTATTTTCCTGAAATTGAGAAAGGTACATTCGCATAAAACGAATTGATCGATAATCTGAAATTCCACCAACCGCTTTGGTTGGGTCACTTATTGGCACTTTAAATTGAACCCAGCGAACTGGAATAGTGTTATTGTCGGGCGTGGTAACTTGAATTTCTTTGACATCGCTCACAAATCGATTGTTCTCGGTGTCCAACTTACCATTTAGGGGTCTAAATGGAATGCTATATTCAAAATAACTATTGATGGTGTTCATCGTATTGTCACGGTTGATGTCCTCCACATCTGGCAGGGAAGTATTTCCGCGATTCGTGTCGCCAACTTCTACGGGTGAATTACCTTCTGTACCGTTATATCTAAGATAACGATCCAAGATACTTCCTCGTGCCTGAAGGAAATATTCATAATCGTCATTAGCAGGATCGGGAAATTGAGCAAAGGCAGGATATTTGGCAGCTTCTTGGGCGTTGTTCAAACCATCCAAACCAATATCCTGATTTTTCCGGGCATCGCCATCGGAACTAAAAGTATAAACTAAGGATTGGTTGTTAGGCACTTTCCCCCAAATAGAAGAACTTGTATTTGCATCGCTTCCGTCTTCCGGCAATCCATTCTCATATTGTTTTTTTCCGTCCTTAAGAACGTCCTCAGAAATATTACCTAAATTGAAGTTTATCACACCTCCAGGGTTATTGACATTCTCGTCATAAATAAATGGATCCATTATCCAAAATTGGATGTACTCCACGTTTGATTTTTCAAAATCTGAGGTTGTAATTGCTCGCGAAATACCTCCAAAATTATCTTGTGGATTTGGCAGAGTTCCTTCAGCAGCGGCCTCTGGCCTATAGTTGTATGGTCCGCGTAAACTAGGATAATAAGCAAGGTCTAGGGTAAAAAGAGCTTGGGTTTGGCCCTGGACAATATCTTGTTGTGGAAAAATTTCCTCTCTGAAGACTCTTCTAGTAAAAGGTGATGACAGATCTTGATCGTTTATTCCATCTGGTCTTCGACTGCTATAGAAAATAGGATCTATGCCGTACCACGCCAATTTTGCACGTTTAAAATTATAAGATAATCCTTCATCTTCTCCTCCTAAATTGGCTTCTACAGGTGTACTGGATAAAAACCAACTCTGCGGTGAGCTAATATCATTTGCGGTTTGGGAAGATTCAAAATCATCAACATATACTGTCGTCTTACCACCAAAATCAGATACCTTGGGTGCGCCGGGCATCAAGTAGGCAAATTCTCCACGCAAGGATAGGTTGGATTCCACATCTGTGTCGATATTTGGTAGCTTATTCACTAACCGTGTAAGGAATGGAACTTCCGTGGAATAATTAGCATTAACACCAAAAATCGTATTGTTGATAGGTTCCACCCCATACGATGATTTTTGGGTCATCGGACGTTCGTTCAAATTTAAATAGGTTCCTCCTATCATAAACTTATCACTAAATTTATGCTCCACATTAAGTCCTGTAAATCGTTTGGTCTGTTGTCCAAAGAGTGAGTTGTTCTCAGTGCTTACTGAAATTGGAGTGTTGCTATTCAAAAGCGCAGGATCCAGAATCTGAACCCGTCCCAATTGGTAATTAACGGTGTAATCAACTCCTTCAACTAAGGTTCGTCCACCTGCAGTAACTGTTACCGAGCCTTGAGGAATATTGAAAGCTCCTATAGGAATTCCATCTGCTCCTGTAGATTTATAACTTCCTTTTAACTGGAACTTATTTTTTTCACTTTCCTGCTGTTCCGCTTGGGTTTTTGTCGAGGTATACAAGGTGCGGAAAACGTATTTATCCTGGTTGGCGTTATAGGTTTCTGGAATGCTATAAACGGCTGGAGGCACGTCTGGAGTTGGAGTTTCATTCAGCTTATCAAACAGATGTTTACCAAATGGTTCCACAGTAGTAAAAATGATTCTTCCGTTTTGGGCATCTACGGTAATTCCAGGTACAAAATCGAAGAAACCATCGCCTCCTTGTTGTGGATCATCGTTAAAGTTTAATCTATCGACATTAAAAACCCCCAATAATATTTTCTCCTTTACATCTTCGGGAAGTTCCGCGTAGGGATGTTGAGGAGTTCCACGCGCCTCTTCAATATAATTCAGTGGGGAAGGATCTGTGTAAACTATATTAAGTTTGAAATCATCTTTTTCCAATTGATAAGCCCCAATGGGATAGATGTTTTTCATCATAAGGTCCCATAAAGGCTCCTTAACATTGGTAACCGTGCTTTTCAACATTTTTACCACTAGGTTTTGAGCGGGACTGACTTCGTTTTCTGGATCTGGCGGAGGAGGATTGTTTCCCATACCAGGATCAAATCCACCTCCATTTGCTTCTACTCCATCATTTGAAAATTCTCCCACTTGATAGACCTTCCCATTTACCGTAAATTGGTAGGCTACCCCTAATACTTCATCATTGTTAAGCCGTTGGTTCAAAGAAATATACCCCAATTGTGAATTCAACTGGTATTCTCCTTGATCCAATCTTCTGGCACTCTCCAAACTCACATAATCAATCCCATCATTAACACGAACGCCGGTAAAACCTTGGCGCACGGTCGCTATATCCCGAATTAAAGGATTGAGCAGGGAGTTAGGCCCTCCGTTGATTCCAAATGGGTTAAAATCGTTATTCCCATTGTTTGGGTATGAGTTAGGCGAAACATTAATAAACCCACCCGGTGGATTTTCTAACCCTATATTGACTGGATTTGATTCCCCAATATCTTGTAAGGCAACAATGTTTCTCACATTATTTGTTTGGCTCGAACGGTTGGTTATCCATACCTCCATCCTTGTAATCTGCACGTTGCTATTTATGAATGGGTATTGTTTTAAGGCGCGATCGTAGTTATCCCTAAAATAATGAGCCAAGAAAAAGTGACGATTGTCGTCATAATCTAGGGCGAAGAGTTCATAATTGGTAACTGTAGCACCACCTTCTGCCATTACGGTTTTTGTCTCAGACTTTTGTTCAGAGAAAACCCCTGTTATGGTAGTCTTTCCAAACTGTAACTGGGTTTTTACCCCAAATAGACTTTGAGCACCTTGAATGAGGGAGCTATTCAGAGGCATGCTCACATTACCAACTTCTATTTTTTGAATTATATCATCCTCGGTGGGTGTATATTCTAGTTTAACTTGGTTTTGGAAATCAAAAGTGCTTTCGGTATCGTAATTAGCCGTTACCTGAAGTCTGGTTCCTACTTTAGCTAAAAGGCTCAAGCTTATTCGTTGATCGAAATCGAATGTAAAACTACTTCTGTTCCGCGGAGAGAATTGTGGGTTGTCCTGTTTGGTGTACAGTATTCCGAGATCCATTTCAACCGAACCTTGGGGAAGAACTTCTATGGTATTTCCTCCAAAAAGGGTTTCAAAAAAGTTTGAATTAACATAGAATGTGGGCAAGAGATTTTTTTGTTCTTCTTCTGCACCTTTCTTGCGTCCATCGGCGGCATCTGCCTTTTGCTTGAAATAGCTCTTTATTTGTTCCTCTTGAATTAACTTCTGGTATTCTTCCCGGGTGAGAATAATTGGGTAGTTGATTTTAAAATCACCTAAAGTTTGGGTATAAATATATCGGTCAGTGACAGGGTCGTAGGTGTACAGATTTTCGATGCTTGAAGGGTAGGGCAAATCCATTTGACCCATAGATGAACCCGTAGCAGTTGAATCCTGAGCCAGCGAGAGCTCACCTATAGACATGAAACATATTAGTACCAACAGCTTGAAGAAGCCACCCTTATAAACGTAGTTTTTAGCGCTCAATTGTTACAAATTTTTTAAAGCTAGTTTAATGATCATTTCCACCGATGCGAGGGGATTTTCCTTCACGATGGAATCACACACCTTTTCAGCCTGTTTACGAGCAAAGCCCAAGGTTTCCAAAGCAGATAACGCTTCAATTTTATTAGTATTGCTTGTTCCTGAAGAAATTGACGACAACCCATGAACTTTCAAAATCTTATCTTTTAGATCTAGAACTAAGCGTTGTGCCGTCTTAGCTCCGATCCCTTTAGCCGATTGGATTGTTGCCAAATCGTTGGTAGCAATCGCATCGACAATCTGGTCTGGAACTAATGAGGATAACATGGTTCTGGCCGTGCTGGGTCCTACGCCCGAAACACTAATCAGCAATCCGAACAGCTCACGTTCGGCGACACTGGAAAAACCGTAAAGAATATGCGCATCCTCCCGAACGATTAAATGAGTGAATAACTTAACGTTTTCACCGGAAGGAAGATTTGAAAATGTGTGAAGGGAAATATTGATGAAATACCCAACCCCATTACAATCTATCACTACGTCGGTTGGATTTTTTTCAACCAGCCTGCCTTGTATATGGCTTATCATCTGTTAACGAAAACTTAGGGGGTCAAATATAATATAATTATTTGCAACTGCCAGTGGGGTTTCGGTGAAAATAACTAGATGGAATATGGGTTAAAACAAGTTTAATAAGCGCATTAGGCATTCCAGAATTCTGGTTTGGGAAATTAGACAGCTAAATCCATTTCAGGCGAATTAAATCCTGAGTCTATTCAATGAAGCGTGTCAAGCTGATTTGGGGAAACAAGTTCAAAAACCGTCATATTTTGACGGAAACCATTCGAAAAAATTTCATTTTAAACTTTTACAGAAGCTAAATATTTCGATTTATGTGAATTCTGGGGTGATTATAAAATGAATCTTCGTTTTATTGTCCGCTTCCAATTCAGTGAGAATTTCTTTCCTTCTGATTGGCCTCAAGATATACCTACAAGGTTTTAAAAACCTTGCAGGAAAAGTTCAAAAACCTTGCAGGAAGTGGAAATTTCGATTTAAACAGATTTCAAACTGAAGCTACTATCTTTTGTCGGCCTTCTAACTTGGCGCGGATTGCCTTTCGTTGAACCCCTACCGCGGGCAGGGGGTAATAATTGATCATTTCCATCGCAAGAATCCTGACGTATCTCACATGGAGACACGGGCGAGGAGCCCGTGTCAGCAAGGTGTTACTGCGCTGATTTAATATTTCCTAAACTGAAAAATAATAGGCGTAAAATTGATTTTTAATTATAGAGTTAATGACTAGTTGCACAGTGGCTAAATAGTTTAAAAAATTCAAAAAAAGTATGCTATGTTATCTTTTAACCAATAAAATCCATTATTGAGTTAATCCTGAACGCAACGACAAGCCATTCCGATTGTCTCTTCATCTTCAAACCTTGCTATACTATTTCTATCGTACCTAATGGCTCGTGAAAAAGTATAGCTATGGAAATTAGTTTCCGTTGAAGTCCACCAAAGTGCTAAGTCTCCAAAATCATCTCTGTCACCATTAAAACCTTCCCTGTTCCGATAACCATTTGGGAGCGCTGAAAATCCACTAATATTATTTGCGCCTGTATTGGGTGCATTCCAACCCGTGGTTGATTTCAGTTTGCCAGCAGCTACATCTAAACCTCCAAAATAATCTGTCAGCACAGTCCAATCCTCATCTGTAGCTACATGCCAACCTTCCGGACAAAGTCTTGGCATAATTGCAGCATAGGCATTATATAATTTTCCATAAATAGCACCGTTGGATTGGTTGTTTTCATAATAACACCAGGCTGGTTGTTCTGTTGGGTATCCATCGTTATAAATGGCCGCCCAATCAGCATCACTTCTTACCTCTTGTATGCCACCGCTATAATTCAAATTTTCTGCAAACCAATTTTGGTTTCCTATTTTTACAATTTTGTAGGTTTGTCCATCTCGCGGATCGGTAAATGAAGTTTCTTCAGGGTCGTTGGGGTCAGTTGGATCACTAGTTTCGTCTTTTTGGCATCCCAAAAATAAAAAAGTAACTGCTAAAATAAAGGTTAAGATTGTTGCTGGTCTATTCATGATTTTTATTTTTTTATCATTACTCTTCAAAAGTGATCATTAAATTTATCACAATCCATAACCACTAGTGGGTATATTTATATGTCGAGAAAAATAATAAGCTGATTTTCAATTTAAAAAAGCGGACAAGCACGAAGATACCCTATTTTATTTGATGATTTGGAAAAAGGAATATTGGATATTGTTTAGGAACATGGTGGGGCACAAGCCTCAGCAGAAGGAGCGATATTCAAAAATAGTTAATACTTCCATCTAAATTTCGATTTATGTGAATTTTGGGAAGATTGTAAAGTGGAGTTACCTTTTATTGCCCCGCTTCCAATTCTGCGGATATTTTCTTCCATCTGATTAGCCTGAAGATATACCTACAAGGTTTTAAAAACCTTGCAAGAAAAGTTCAAAAATCTTGCAGGAAATGAATCTCGTTTTAAACAGATTTCAGAAATGAAGGTTTTTATCCCTGCGATTGTAACTCGGCGCGTATTTCCTTTCGTTGGGCATCGACTACAGTTACGGCGGTCATATTCACCATTTCCTCAACGCTTGCGCCCATTTGGACAATATGGACTGGTTTTCGCATTCCCAACAATATGGGTCCGATGGATTCTACATTGTTGAGTTCCTTCAGCAGTTTGTAGTTGCTATTGGCGGAATCAAGATTTGGAAAAATAAGGGCGTTTACCTTTTTGCCTGCGAGCTTGGAATAAGGAAATTTCTTCTGAAGCATTTCTTGGTTTAAGGCAAAATCGGCTTGCAATTCCCCATCAATTATCATATCGGGATTACTTTTATGAAGAATCTCTACTGCTTCCCTAACTTTAGACGCTCTTGGGTCTTTGGAAGAACCGAAGTTAGCGTAGGAAATCATAGCAATAACGGGTTCGAGCCCGAACATCTTCATGGTATAATTGGTCATTTGTGCAATTTTCGCAAGTTCTTTCGCCGTGGGATCGATATTAATAGAAGTGTCTGAAAAAAATAACGGCCCTCGTTTGGTAAGCATAAGATTTGTTGTTGCTGCCTTGGAAACGCCTTCAAATCTGCCGATGGTTTCAAAAACAGGTTTTACAACCAATGGGTATGATCTGGAATAGCCTGAAATCATGCCATCAACATCGCCCTCGTCCAGCATCATGCCCGCGTAATAATTGCGTTCCTGAAGAAGTTTTTGGGCATCGTAAAGTGTAACTCCCGTGCGTCGTCTCTTTTTCCAGAACTTATCGGCATAAAAATTAATCTTGTCTGTTTCTCTAGCTTCTTTGGGGTCGATTATTTCCAAATCGGCATCAAACTCGAGTTGTGCCATAAAGTCCTTTATTACTTCTCTTTTACCCAATAAAACAGGAATAGCAATTCCCTCTTCGTATACAATTTGCGCAGCTTTCAGGACATCCAAATGGTCTGCTTCGGCGAAAACAATTCGTTTAGGGTTAAGTTTAGCGCGATTGAGAAGTAATCGGATAATTTTGTTGTCGCTCCCCATTCGGTCATAAAGATCATCTTGATAATTTTCCCAATTGGTAATCTCGGTGGTGGCAACGCCGCTTTCCATAGCAGCACGAGCCACTGCTGGTGGAACGGCGGCTATTAGTCGTGGGTCAAAAGGTTTTGGAATAATATAATCCCTTCCGAAGAGTAGTTTTGTCTCTCCATAAGCAACATTCACTTGCTCTGGAACTGGTTCTTTGGCAAGGTCGGCTAAAGCTTTAACCGCTGCCATTTTCATGGCCTCGTTGATTTTGGTCGCGCGGACGTCCAGAGCGCCTCGAAAAATATATGGGAAACCAAGAACATTGTTCACTTGGTTGGGATGGTCGCTACGGCCAGTGGCCATGATTATGTCCTTTCTTGTTTTTATGGCAAGATCATAACTAATCTCTGGATCAGGATTGGCCAAGGCAAAAACGATAGGGTTCATCGCCATGCTTTTAAGCATTTTAGGACTTACAATATCCTTCACGGAAAGCCCAATAAATACATCGGCATTTTTGAGGGCTTCTTCCAACGTTTCTATTTTTCTGTTAGTGGCAAATTCGGCCTTTTCATCTGAGAGGTTTGGTCTGTCTTTTTGAATTACACCTTTACTGTCCAACATTACAATATTCTCTGGCTTCGCGCCAAAGGCTTTATAAAGTCGTGTACATGAAACCGCCGCAGCCCCTGCACCACTGATGACAATGGAAACATCTTCTATTTTTTTTCCAGCCAGGCCCAAAGCATTGAGCAAAGCCGCTGCGGAAATAATCGCGGTTCCGTGCTGGTCGTCGTGCATCACAGGAATATCAAGTTCTTCTTTGAGTCTTCTTTCTATTTCAAATGCTTCTGGAGCCTTAATATCCTCTAAGTTGATTCCTCCAAAAGTTGGAGCTATATTTTTTACGGTTGCGATGAATTCATCAATGTTTTCGGTGTTCACTTCAATATCAAAAACATCGATATCAGCAAAAATCTTAAACAGCAAGGCTTTCCCTTCCATTACGGGCTTTGATGCTTCTGGTCCAATATTACCGAGTCCCAAAACGGCAGTACCATTGGAAATTACAGCTACAAGATTTCCCTTATTAGTATATTTGTAAACATTTTGAATGTCTTTTTCAATCTCCAAACATGGCTCAGCGACTCCGGGGGAATACGCCAAGCCAAGATCTCGCTGGGTAGCATATTTTTTAGTGGGAACGACCTGAATTTTCCCCGGTCTTGGTTTTGAATGATATATAAGTGCTTCGCGACGTTTGGTTTGTTTACTCATAATTATACTATCTTTAATGAAAGAAACTTCACAATTCATTCGAAGTTATGAAGGGCATCAAAGGTACAAGTTTTGAAGGAACTGAAGGCACATAACCGTTGTTTTACTTGTAAAAGAGGCTATAAAATATTCCCAAATTTTCATCAAAAATTGATGCCGTTTCAATATTTTAAGATTACTTGCATGTCTTTACAAGAAAAATAGAAATTGAAAAAAACATTACTCTTTTTATTGGTTTTATTTTTGGGAATGCAACTCTATGGGCAGCAAAAAAAGCCCGTGCAGGACAGCACACAACTGTATAAAAAAATAGAAACATATTCTAAGAAAAGTAAATTCACAAAACTCATTCACAAATGGGTTTTCCGATCTACCGAACATAAAAGCAAACGAACAACTAAACCGAAGCGAGATTATGAACCGTTTGAGGGGAAAATAATTAGAAACATCATAATAGACTCCAAGGATCCATTTGGATTTTCAGTGACAGACACTACTAGCCTTCCCACGTCGTGGCTTGAAAAAACCGGAAATAGAATACATATAAAATCCAAGGAAATGGCAATCCGCAACTTCCTGTTGTTAAAGGAAAATCAACCATTGGACACGTTTTTGATCGCTGAGTCAGCGCGACTTTTAAGGGCTCAAAATTATATACGTGAAGTGATTATTGCCCCCAAGTTCGTTTCAAATTCAAAGGATTCGATTGATATAATAATTACCGCACTCGATTCGTGGAGTCTTATTCCCAAGGGATCTTTTTCTACCTCCCGAACCAAACTAGGAGTTAGGGAAAGGAACATTTTGGGTACAGGCCACGAATTAGGGGTGGACTATTCCAGGCGTTTAGATGACGGCAATAATGCGTATTCCGCAAGTTATAGCGTTCCTAATTTCAAAAACACATTTATAAGCGGAACCGTACAATATCAAACCGATTATGATCAATATTACAATAAAACGATTTCGGTAGACCGTGCCTTCTACTCTTCCTTGACACGTTGGGCTGGTGGCATTCTCCTACAGGAACAGTTTCTAAAAAGACCCTTCCTAAATGACACTCTTGCTTGGATGGATCAAGATCTGAGGTTCGTGACCCAAGATTATTGGGGTGGACATTCGTTTCCTCTTTTTAAAGGAGATTCCGAAAGAGAACGAACCACAAATATAATTGTCAGTGCCCGAGCTTTACTTGTGAATTATAGAGAAACCCCAGGAATAGAATATGACAGCATCGGCTTTTTTTCAGATGAAAAGTTTTATTTGTTGAGTACCAGCATCGCCTCCCGTCAATTTGTGGAAGACAGTTATATTTTTAGAGATGGAATTACTGAGGATGTCCCTGTAGGAATTGTATATTCCCTTACTGGAGGTGTTCAAAATAAAAATGAGGCGCACAGAATGTATCTCGGCGCACAGATATTTTATGGGAATTATTTTAAATGGGGCTTTCTAGGTACGAATTGTGAAGTTGGAAGTTTTTTTAACGGGTCTAAAACCGAACAGACTGCCTATAGTTTTAGTGCAACATATTTTTCCCATCTGTTGACCTTTGCCGGGAAATGGAGGATGCGACAATTTGTTAAACCGCAATTTATTGTTGGCACAAACAGGTTGAATTCCGTGGGGGATAGACTCAGCTTGAACGAAGATCCCAGCTTTAGCGGGGTATATGACAAATTAGACTCTGACAATAATGGAAGCATCCAAGGCTTTGAAAGCTATGCTATTGGCACCAAAAAATTTGTACTCGCATTACAAACCCAATTTTATTCACCTTGGGAGCTTTTAGGATTTCGCCTCAACCCATTTGTAAATATTTCTATGGGAATGCTTACTGGAGGAGAGAGCAGTTATGGCACGGATAAGCTGTATTCCGCCATTGGAGTTGGCTGTATTATACGAAATGACTACCTCGTTTTCGATTCGTTTCAATTTTCACTTACCTATTATCCTCAAATTCCAGGGCAAGGGGACAACATTTTTAAGACCAATGCCTTCGCCAACGATGATTTTGGTTTGCTAGATCTTGAAATAGGAAAGCCCGAACCAGTGATATATAAATAATCAGGTACTAGAAAAGAATTATTCTTTCAAGAATTCAATATTCCGCTTAAGTCCAGCATATTTGGTTCGTTTTACGGCACTTTTTTTAAATATCTTTTGAAAAACTACTTCTGTAATTTCTTCCCAATCTTTTTTGTGCATCGAAAGCATTTCTGGATGTGGATTGAAAAGCGGTTCATTGTGAGGTTTACTGAATCGATTCCACGGACAAACATCTTGGCAAATATCGCAGCCAAAGATCCAATCATCAAATTTTCCCTTTTCTGAATGAGGGATTTCGTTCTTCAATTCAATGGTAAAATAAGAGATACATTTGCTGCCATCGACAATTCTATCGGCAACAATCGCATTTGTGGGACAGGCGTCGATACAGGCGGAACAACTGCCGCAGTGATCGGTTACTGGGGAGTCATATTCTAGCGCCAAATCCAGTATGAGTTCTGCAACAAAATAAAAGGAGCCCACATTTTTTGTCAGCAAAAGACTGTGTTTTCCTACCCAACCCAAGCCACTCTTGGCAGCCCAAGCCTTATCTAAAACTGGAGCGGAATCAACAAAAGCACGGCCACTGACCTCACCTATTTCTTCTGAAATGAAATCCATCAATTGCTTAAGTTTATCCTTGATTACAAAATGATAATCGGTACCATAAGCATATTTTGAAATTTTATAAGTGTCTTTTTTTTGAGTTTCCATTGGGAAATAATTCAAAAGTAGAGAAATGACACTTTTTGAACCTGGAACTAAGAGAGTTGGATCTAATCGTTTATCGAAATGGTTCTCCAAGTAGGCCATTTCACCATTCATCTTCTCTTTGAGATATTTTTCTAACCGAGGAGCTTCTTCCTCAAGAAATTGGGCTTTACTGATGCCACAAGACAGGAATCCAAGTCGTTTAGCCTCGGTCTTAATGAGATGGGTATAAGTGTATTTATTGTTCAATTGGCTTTCTATTGAAATTCGTTTATCCCCAGCAAAGGTGACTATTTTTAGAAAAGTTATAAGAATTTAGAACAATCCGCCTTGAGTAGGCCCTTTCAACTTTCCCAAATGCTTATAAGCTGCTTCCGTAACCTCACGCCCGCGAGGAGTGCGCATTATGAAGCCTTGTTGGATCAAAAAAGGTTCATAAACTTCTTCAATAGTTTCAGGGCTTTCTGAAACGGCAGTAGCGATGGTAGTAATTCCAACAGGTCCGCCCTTAAATTTTTCGATGATTGTTGAAAGGATTTTGTTGTCCATTTCATCCAAACCATGAGCATCTACATTTAGGGCATCTAAACCAAATTTTGCAATTTTGATATCTATTTTCCCATTTCCCTTGATTTGTGCAAAGTCACGAATCCGGCGTAATAATGCATTGGCAATTCGAGGAGTTCCCCTGCTGCGCCCAGCAATTTCGATAGCTGCCTCCATCGTGATTGGAACATGCAATATTCCAGCACTGCGCTGTATAATAGTTGTTAAAAGTTCCGCCGTGTAATATTGAAGTCGGGAAGAAATACCAAATCGAGCTCGCATTGGCGCTGTTAAAAGACCAGAACGCGTGGTAGCTCCAATAAGCGTAAAGGGATTGAGATTAATTTGAACCGATCGCGCATTCGGTCCTGATTCAATCATAATATCAATTTTGTAATCCTCCATGGCGGAATAAAGATATTCCTCAACAATAGGACTTAAGCGATGTATTTCATCAATAAAGAGGACATCCCGCTCTTCCAGATTAGTCAATAAACCAGCAAGATCTCCGGGTTTATCTAAAACCGGACCTGAGGTAACCCGAATGTTTACATTCAGTTCATTTGCAAGAATATATGCCAGTGTTGTCTTTCCCAGTCCAGGAGGACCGTGAAACAAAGTATGATCTAAGGCTTCACTCCGCAAATTCGCAGCTTGAACAAATATCCTAAGGTTCTCCAATGCCTGATCCTGCCCTGTAAAATCCTCAAAAGTAAGGGGGCGGAGTTTTTTCTCAATATCAAGTTCCTGTGGTGAAAGGTTTTCACCCGTTGGATCAAGGTTTTCATTCATATCACAAAGATAGCAATCCTCTTGGACTACTTTAAAAAAAGAAAGCCGCACTTTTTAAAGAACGGCTTCTCCTAATTTTATTTCTTTACAACTCTTAGCTTACGATTAAAATCTTTCAATTTAAGATATAAAAACGGGAGCATGGATGGAGATTCAATTTAATGATTCATCTCATCCTCGTTATCCTGAATTGGGACTGTTTGTGGAACAAAATCTTGTCCAGGAATAACATAATCAGTTTCGTCTTTATTGAGTTTACTATAGTCATAAGCCCAACGATATACGTGAGGAATAGGACCATCCCAGTTTCCGTGAACGTGTTTAACTTCAGTAGTCCACTCTAATGTAGTCGCATTCCATGGGTTTTTAGGACCCATTTTTCCATACCAGATCGAATGGAGAAAGTTGTACAAAAAGACTACCTGAACAGATATTGTAATAATTGCAAAGACCGTCATTACAATATTAATATCAGCAAGGTCATCAAAGTAAGGGAAATTTGTATTTGTATAATATCTTCTTGGAAGTCCTGCAAGTCCCACGAAGTGCATTGGGAAAAATATTCCATAAGCACCGATCGAAGTTACCCAAAAGTGAATATAGCCTAGTTTTTTGTTCATTAAACGGCCTTGGAACATTTTTGGGAACCAATGGTAGATTCCAGCCAAAAATCCATACGCCGCAGAAATACCCATTACCAAGTGGAAGTGAGCCACCACGAAATAGGTGTCATGAACGTTGATGTCTAACGCGCTATCTCCAACAATAAGACCTGTAAGACCCCCAGTAATAAAGGTAGAAACAAATCCGATGGACCACAGCATTCCCACATTCATTTGAAGATTTCCACGCCATATTGTAGTAATCCAGTTAAACGATTTTACCGCAGATGGAATTGCAATTAGTAAAGTTGTAAAAGTAAATACAGAGCCCAAAAATGGATTCATTCCCGACACAAACATATGGTGTCCCCAAACAAGAGTTGAGAGAAATGCGATTGCCAGTAGTGAGGCAACCATCGCTCGATAACCAAAAATAGGTTTTCGGGAGTTTGTAGCTAGGATTTCAGAAACAATGCCCATGGCCGGAAGGATAACTATATAAACTTCGGGGTGTCCTAAGAACCAAAATAAGTGTTCAAAGAGAACCGGAGATCCACCTTGGTGATGCAGTACTTCACCAGCTATATAAATGTCTGAAAGGAAAAAAGAAGTTCCGAAACTTCTATCCATAATCAGCATTAATGCAGCGGAAAACAATACTGGGAAAGATACCAAACCTACAATTGCGGTTACCAAAAAGGACCAAACAGTCAAAGGGAGACGCGTCATAGACATCCCTTTGGTACGAAGGTTCAAAATGGTAACAATAAAGTTAAGCGATCCTAATAATGAAGAGGCAATGAAAATAGCGATAGAAATCAACCAAAGGCTCATTCCCGCCCCAGAGCCAGGAATAGCTTGTGGTAAAGCACTTAATGGAGGATAAATTGTCCATCCAGCTGAAGCAGGACCTGCTTCAACAAAAAGAGATGAAAGCATAATAATACTGGACAAAAAGAAAAGCCAGTAGGACACCATATTCAAGAAGCCTGAAGCCATATCTCTTGCGCCAATTTGCAAAGGAATAAGAAGGTTACTAAAAGTTCCACTCAGACCCGCAGTTAAAACAAAGAATACCATAATGGTTCCGTGAATGGTAACCAATGCCAAATAAACGCTTGGATCCATTATACCGTCTTGACCCCATTTACCTAATAATACTTCATAAATAGTAAACTGATGGTCTGGCCAGGCCAACTGAAGTCTAAATAACAAAGACATCAAAATACCGATAACACCCATAAATAAACCGGTTATCATGTACTGTCTGGAGATCATTTTATGATCTTGACTAAAGATATATTTAGTAATAAATGTTTCTTTATGATGATGCCCGAAATCATCTTCATGATGATCATCCAATGCGTGAACCTGTGCGTGTGCTGACATATCTATATAAGCTAAATTATGTTTTTAATATTATTTGTTAAGCTGTTCGGCCAATGTAGGCTGTTCTGCTAACCAAGAGTTATAATCATCTTCGGATTCAACCACAATCTTCATCTGCATATTATAATGGCTAACTCCACATATTTTATTACAGAGTAGTAAATAGTCAAACTCATAGGATTCCAACGGCTCATCTCCTGCGGCTACGAGCTCTTTACTTTTATTCGCTCTAATCTCATTAATACTTTTCACTTTATTAATAATATGTTCCTCTTTTCGCATCTCCTCTGTGGTTACAGTCGGAGTTAGAGCAAATTGGGTAATCATCCCTGGTACGCTGTTCATTTGTGCTCTAAAATGGGGCATATATACCGAATGCAGTACGTCTTGCGAACGAATCTTAAATAACACTCTTCTCCCGACTGGTAAATGAATTTCTGAGGTAATTTTATCATCCTGTCCGTTAGGATCCGCAGGATCGACACCAAGCATATTTACACCTTCAATCATTCGAACGTTTGCTTCACCAAGGGTATTGTCATTACCGCCATAACGTGCATGCCAGGAAAATTGTTTAGCATATAATTCTACGATCAATGGATCGTCGTCTCTATCCACATTCATAATATCAGTCCACGTAAAAAGACCATAAATTATAAGTCCGGCAAGGGTAACTACTGGGATAATTGTCCAAATAAACTCCAATTTATCATTGTCGGCATAAAATATTGCTTTTCTAGTTTTATTCCCGCGATAGATAAAAGCGAAGTAATGCAGCATTCCTTGAGTAATAATTCCCACCACAAAGATGAGAACCATAGTTATGAGCATCAAATTATCAACCCTATCGCCATGCTCGGAACCCGATTTAGGGAGTAATGTTCGGTCCCAGAACCAGAAACTAAGAAAGGTCAAGACATAAAGAAATATCAAAAACCCAATCATTAGATAACCATTTAGGTTATTGTCTTTTTCCGAAGCAATATCGGCATGGCCTTCGGGCTTAATCTGGGCCAATTGGAATATTCTGTTCATTTGCCAAACAGCAACTCCAAAAAGTAGGATTACGAGTATAACTAAAAATGTGGTCATCTTTTAAATCTTCTTTTAACTAATTGATTAAAAATGGTAGTTTTCACTTTCCCTTATAAATGGATCATTTTCAGGTTTCAAAGAAGTTTTGCTTAGGCTTCTTCCCACCACAAAAATAAACAATCCTAAAAAGAAACAAAGTGCAGCAATCTCAGGAATTCCAAAATACCAATGGTGACCCACCGTGGATGGCATTATCAATAAGAACACATCAATATAGTGTCCAACCAACACCACAATTCCTGTCATAACAACAAACCAAGGAATTCTTTTGTAATCACTATTCATCAGCATTAAAATAGGGAAAACGAAATTCAAAACTAACATTCCGAAAAACAACACTCGATATTCCTGTATTCTAATGACAAAATAGGTAACTTCTTCGGGAATGTTCGCATACCAGATCAACATGAACTGGCTAAACCACAAATAGGTCCAAAAAATACTAAATGCAAAGATATATTTTGCTAAATCGTGTAAGTGCTTATCACTAACAAAAGGAATATGTCCTTTAGCTTTAAGGTGGATTGTAACCAAGGCTATCGCGGTGATTCCTGAAACAAACAAGCTTGAGAAAACATACCACGGAAACATTGTGCTATACCAATGCGGTGTCATTGACATAAACCAGTCCATAGCCATAGTAGCTTCTGTGACAATAAAGAAAATCAAGAAAAACACTGAAGCTTTAAAATTTCTACGGTACGGATCGTAATTTGTAGCGGTTGCTTGTTCCAAAGAATTCCTTCGTGAGAAATAGCGGTATAAATTCCAGCCTAAAATGTAAATAACTGCCCGAATCAGGAAGAAAGGAAAGTTAAGGTATCCCGATTTTGATTGTAAAATTTTATCTCCAGCAACAAGTTCATCATTTTGCCAAGGATAGAAATGAGTCCCGGCAAAAATAACGATCAAAAATACGATTATTGAGCCCGGAAGGAGATATGCCGTAATGCCTTCCATAATTCTATATAGTACTGGCGACCAACCGGATTGGGAAGCATATTGGATAGCATAGAAAACTAAAACTCCCAAAGCGATCATCATAAAGAAAAATGCTGCAACAAAAGTAGCAGACCAAGGTCTAGTTTGCATTTGGTGCAATACGTGCTCTTCATGAGTGCTTACACCGTGGCCTTCCGGCATCAAATCTGTAGCGTGCTTCATTGCTGATTCAGCATAGCCTTTTTCTCCCCTAGCTCGGTCGACAAAGTTGGTGGTTTCCCCATCATTATGGGATTCAAAATTGCTTTCACCATGGTGCGCCGCTTGTTCGGACATAATTTGTTTTACGTCCTCAACGGTTTTAGGGACTGTTAAAAACCCATAGACAATTCCTATAAGTCCGCCTACCACAAGAAGGATGGAAAACAGTCTCAATTTACTAGATAGCGTATATATATCTTTAGCCATTCTCTTTATTTCTTTATTTAGGTTGTATTTCGCCTGCTGTGTTTGCTCCTGTAGTCTCGTTGGTTTCAGTTTTGGCGGATTCCTCTGTCGCTGCCTTTGACGCAGTCTCCAAAACTCCAGGTTCCCCAAGTAAACTTGCTTTTAAGTCCATAACGTGCATTGCAATTTGCCACCGTTCCTTCTCACTAGTCTGAGAAGCATAAGATCCCATTGAATTTAAACCGTAAGTTTCCACGTGGTAAATTCCACCTGGATTGATTACCCTTCCCGGGTCTGCATAACTTGGAATTCCTAAGAATTTTTCCCGCTGAACGAGGATTCCTTGTCCATCCCCTTTGTCGCCATGGCAAACCGCACAATAAAATGTATAAAGTTGGCTTCCTACAGCAAGATTTTTTTCGTTAACTTCATAAGGGTTTTTCAATTCTGCCTTGGCTTTTAAAAGCCCTTCAGTATTATTCTCATAGTCATATGGTTGCCAACCTCGCGGAATAGAATGTTCTGCTGGCATCATTGCTGATTGCTCGTCAGGAAATATCCCATATGCACCATAAGTTTCATAACCCACTGGCTCATACATATTTGGAAAATATTGATAATTTGGTCCTTTCTTGTTAAAGCAGGAAGTAAAACTCGCCGAAATGGCAATAAGCAGTGCTATATTTAATAAAGTTCTCATATTAATGATCTTGTTCATTTTTAATTAAACTAATCTCTGACGCACCGGTATTGTACAAAAATTTTGTTAGCAGTTCTACATCGTGATTGGCCACATCCACTTCCATCAAAAAATGGTCGTCAGTAGTGCGCAAATCAGGATTCTCTGCTTTTTTGAAAGGCCAAAGCTTACTTCGCATATAAAAAGTAATTACCATTAGGTGACCTGCAAAAAATACCGTCAATTCAAACATAATTGGAATAAAAGCAGGCATGTTTTGATAAAAATTAAAGCTAGGCTTACCCCCGATATTTTGAGGCCAATCTTGAATCATCATATAATTCATCATCCATATAGCTACTGATAATCCACATAATCCATATAAAAATGATGTAATGGCAATCCGTGTAGGTGCTAAACCCACAGCGTGATCCAACCCATGGACTGGAAATGGGGTATATACTTCCGAGATATGATAATTTTCGGCACGAGTTTGCTTTACCGCTTGCATTAGCAAATCATCGTCGGTATAAATAGCGTGTATCTTATTTGTTGCCATAATTATTTGTCGTTTTTAAACATTAGAGCTTGTCCTGCCCAATCGTCTCTTTTCGCTCTACCTGGAAATTCAGTAATAATTTCTTCTAGCAGTTTATATTCTTCTTCTCCCATTCGACTTACTTGATCAAAGGTGAAGATTCCCAATTGGTGAAGTTTCTGTTCCATTACTGGACCAATTCCATTAATTTTTTTCAAGTTGTCTTGCGTTTCTACCTCAGGATTAAAAGTTCCAACTGCTTGTAATAAGCGATCAATTCTTCCTTTGTGTTGTTCATAGTCTACTGCGGTAAAAGCAACTTCATCATCTTCATCCGGACCAAAGGAATCTACAAAATGCTTTCCTTCCACATTGGCTGATGGCCCTGCATCCGCTGGATATTCCTCAACATGTTGAACGTGACTAACGTTATCACCATGATCGGCACGAAGTTTCTTAAATCCTTCCCCAGAAGTTTTCAAAATCGTCTTCACTTCCGCTTGTGCAATAACTGGGAAGGTACGTGCGTACAGTAAGAAAAGTACAAAGAAAAAGCCTATGGTTCCCATAAAAGTTCCAATATCTACAAAAGTAGGCTGAAACATCGCCCAAGAGGAAGTTAGTCGGTCTTTACTCAAGTCGACAACTATAATATCAAACCGTTCAAACCACATTCCAATATTAATTACAAGAGCCACAAAGAATGTCCAAGCAATATTTCTTCTCAATTTCTTAACCCAAAGTGTTAGTGGCACTATAAGGTTACATATAATCAAGGCCCAAAAAGCCCACCAGTATGGTCCTGTCGCTGCACCAAAAGATAGATAAGTATAATTCTCATAAGGAACGCCAGAATACCATCCAATAAAATATTCGATAAGATAAGCTACAGTAACTATTCCACCTGTTAACAAGATTACCTTATTCATATACTCAATATGAAGTACCGTAATATAGTCCTCGAGATGGGATACTTTTCTCATTATAATAAGTAAGGTTTGAACCATTGCAAAACCCGAAAATATTGCTCCGGCCACAAAATATGGCGGATAAATGGTGCTGTGCCAGCCCGGCACTACAGAGGTAGCAAAGTCAAAGGATACAATAGTATGTACAGAAAGTACTAATGGGGTAGCCAACCCAGCCAAAACTAAGGATACTTCCTCAAAACGTTGCCAGTCTTTCACACGACCGCTCCAACCGAAGCTGAGAATTCCATATATTTTCTTTTGGAAAGGACTTTTTGTCCGGTCTCTTATCATCGCAAAATCCGGTAAGAGTCCTGTCCACCAGAAAACCAAGGATATGGATAAATATGTTGAGATTGCAAACACGTCCCAAAGTAATGGTGAGTTAAAGTTAACCCACAGTGAACCAAATTGGTTAGGAAGTGGCAACACCCAATAAGCAAGCCATGGACGTCCCATGTGGATAATTGGGAAAAGACCTGCTTGAACTACGGCAAATATTGTCATAGCTTCCGCAGAACGGTTAACAGCCATCCTCCATTTTTGACGGAAAAGCAAAAGTACAGCCGAAATAAGTGTTCCGGCGTGACCAATACCTACCCACCATACAAAGTTCGTAATATCCCAAGCCCATCCGATGGTTTTGTTCAATCCCCATACTCCGATTCCTGTAGAGACTGTATAAATTATACAACCCAATCCCCATAAAAATGCAATTAAGGCGATGGTAAAAACTATCCACCAAGATTTATTGGCCTTTCCCAATACGGGCGCCCCAACATCCACGCTGATGTCATGATATGACTTCTCTCCCAGGATTAGAGGCTCTCTTATAGGTGCTTCGTAGTGTGACGACATATTTATATCTTAATAATTGGTTCTTGATTACTATTTTTTATTCTTCAGAGGTGTTTCTAACCATCATTTGGTACATCACATTCGGTTTAGTTCCCAAATTCTCCAATACGCGGTACATACGATCTCCATCTTTCAGTTTACGGATTTCTGAATCCTCATCATTGACATCACCAAAAACAATGGCTCCAGTATCACAAGCTACAGAGCAGGCTGTTTGGAATTCGCCATCCTTGATTTGTCTTCCATCTCGTTTAGCATCTAGGATGGTTTTTTGGGTCATTTGAATACACAGTGAACATTTCTCCATAACTCCTCTGGAACGCACAACCACATCTGGGTTGAGAACCATACGGCCTAGATCGTTGTTCATGTTATAATCAAACTCATCATTTTCATTGTATAAAAACCAGTTGAATCGACGTACTTTATAAGGACAGTTATTCGCACAATATCGCGTACCAACACAACGGTTGTATGCCATTTGATTTTGACCTTGGCGACCGTGAGATGTCGCGGCTACAGGACAAACAGTTTCACACGGCGCATGATTACAATGCTGACACATTATAGGCTGAAAGGCAACTTGAGGATTTTCATATCCTGGTGTCTCAATCACTTTATAAGTATCAAAAGCGGGAAGGTTTTCAAGAGTTTCTATTTCTTCTTGGAATGAACTACCAGCTGAATAGTATCTATCAATACGCAACCAGTGCATATCGCGGAATTTTCTCACTTCATCTTTCCCAACCACTGGAATGTTATTTTCAGCGTGGCAGGCAATTACACAAGCTCCACAACCAGTACAGGTGTTTAAATCTATGGACATATTGAAATGATGCCCAATGGAATCATCAAACGAAGTCCATATATCAGCTCTTGCATCGCGGACTTCTACCATTTGGTGATCGTAATCTACACCTGGAACAGCATTAAAAACGTTTTTATCCTTAGTGCTTAAAATCTCAATAGTTGTTTCCTTTATAATATCCTCGCTACGTCCAGCCATAGTGCTCTGCAACTGTACGCAGGCAAATTTGTGCATTCCACCTACTTTTTCAAGAGAAACATTTTGGACGGTAGAAAAGTTTTGATATAACTTATAGGCGTTTAGCCCCGTTTGCATTTCGGTTTGTATTGCTGCAGTTTTACCATAACCCAAAGCCATTCCCACAGAACCCTTTGCTTGTCCTGGTTGAATAATCACTGGGACATTTTCAACAACAACCTCGCCCAATTTCACATTTACATAGCTACCATCCAAAGCGCCATTTGACACATGTTCATTAACAAGACCTAAATCTTTAGCATCGGCTGCCGAGACGGTAATATAGTTATCCCAAGATGCTCTAGTAATAGGGTCAGGGAATTCTTGCAACCAAGGGTTATTGGCTTGTCGCCCATCACCCATACCTGTTTTGGTATATAAAGTCAACTCAAGACCAGAATTCTCGCTTGAATTAAACAATGCACCATCTGAGGTACTGTTTTCCATGGCTCCAGCTCCTACGGAAGAAGTTCCCGCTTCTGGCACCCACATTTCAGAATCGCTAACAATGCAGCCGTCATGAAGGACTTGATTCCAACTTTTTCCAGTCAAAATAGTATTTGACCAATTCTCTTTTATATAATCGTAATAACTTATATTCGATCCCGTCCATTTCAATAGACAATCCTGGAACTGTCGTGTATTGAACAAAGGTCGAATGGTAGGTTGTGTCAGGCTATAATTTCCTTTCTTCATTTCAACATCGCCCCATGATTCCAAGTAATGTGGAGTAGCAGCAACCATTTTCGCCAAAGAGGCTGTCGCTTCCTTTTTCATGTCAAAAGCCAAACTCATTTCAAGATTCTGATAAGCTTCTGCAAACTCCTTTCCATTTGGAAGCGAATACACAGGATCAACACCCACGGTAATCAAACCTTTAATACTTCCAGAAATAACGCCATTTACTACTGCTATAACTTCGGAGTTACTACCCTGTCTGGTTAGACGTGGTTTAGCAAGATCCAAAGCCTCACTATTAGCGTTGAAATTTAATGCAAGAGTTTGTGCCTCGACAGTAGGAAGGCCAGTAATCAACAATGCTTTGCTTCCAGCCTTTTGTAGCTGTGCTTTGGCCTTGCTTACGGCATCGGCGATATTTTCGGGTAAACCAGAAGTACTTCCACCAGCTAAGGCTTTCAATACTTGCGATTGTTGTGAAGGTGTAGTGGGAATTCTTTTATCGGCTTTTCCTCCACTTAAAGTGAGGTTAGCTTCAAATTGAATGTGACGAGATATTTTTCCATTTTTAGGAAGTCGGCCTTGTGCATATCCTTTAGCATGCCCGCCGCCTTGCCAATCGCCAAGAAAATCAGCTCCAACTGAAACAATAACCTCAGCTTTTGAAAAATCGTAATCGGGAAGTGCTCGAATTCCAAATTTACTTTGGTACGCATCCAAAACTTCGGAACATGAAACCGTGTCGTACACTACATGGCGTACATTCGGGTATTTCGCAATAAATTCAGAAATCAATTTTGAGGTAGAAGGGCTGGCAAAAGTACTAGTAAGAAGAACAATCTCCTTACCCGTCATCTCATTCATCTTTTGAGCCATTGCCGTATCAAACTCTGGCCAAGAAACTTCGGCTCCGCCTATTTGAGGACCAGAAAGTCGATTTTTGTCATATAAGGAAAGAACGGAGGCCTGAACTCTAGCGTTCACACTCCCTCCATCTTTGGCAAGATCGTTAGGCTGTACTTTTATAGGTCGGCCTTCTCTAGTTTTTACCAAAATATTCGCGAAATCGAAACCATCAGCCATGGTGGATGCGTAATAATTTGCGACTCCGGGAACTATTTCATCGGGAAGTAAAACATAGGGAATAGATTTTACAACCGGACCTTCACAAGCAGCCAATGTTGCAGCAGCTGTTGAAAAGCCCACATACTTTAAGAAATCACGACGAGTGGTCGAGGAAGACTCTAAGGCCTCCTTATTACCAAGAAATTCATCCGTAGGTATTTCTGTGACAAACTCATTTTGTTGAAGCCCCTGAACAATTTTGCTGTCCGGATTAAGTTCCTCAACACTTTTCCAGTATTTCTTGTTTGATGCCATATTATTTGTTTACGATTTTTGATGCACAATTTTTGACGGCGACAACTGTTGATTTTCTCGTATAAACCAATATTTTCATCACCTTTTCGTAAATCGTATATCGTAATTTTTAATTTATTTATAAAACAACTTGTAAAACATTTAGGAGCAATCCTAATAGTGACACTTGCCACATTCCAATCCACCCATTTCAGCAATGGTTAATTTTTCTACCCCGTACTTTTTGGAGAGTTCTTCGTGAATTTTTGCATAATACTCGTTAGATGCCAAATTAACATTGGTTTCCTTGTGACACGTTATACACCAGCCCATTGTTAGGGGAGCAAATTGCTCCACAACCTCCATTTCCTGAACCTCACCGTGACAGGTTTGGCAGGCAATTCCAGCCACTGTTACGTGTTGTGAGTGATTAAAATAAACGAAATCAGGAAGATTATGAATACGCACCCATTTTACAGGCTCAGTCTTGCCTGTATATTCTTGGTTTTCCGAATCCCAACCTACCGCTTTATAAAGCTTGGCTATTTCACCATCGTAAAATTCCTTTGAGTATTCCTCCGTTGCAGTCTCTTCCGCAACTTCGGAAATATTTTTATGGCAGTTCATACACACATTCAAGGAAGGAATTCCCGAAGTTTTACTTTTTCGGGCCGAACTGTGGCAGAAGTTACAATCTATCCCATTGTCTCCTGCGTGGATCTTATGTGAATAGTGTATGGGCTGAACCGGCTGATAACCTTGATCCACTCCCACTTGCATTAAATAGCCGAAAGCAAAATAACTTGCAGCAAGGATGAAAAACACTGAAACCACCAAAACCAAAAATTGGTTTTGAACAAACGCCTTCCACAATGGAGTATGTTTTTCTCTAGCCTCAGGCGCTACATCCATTTCCTTTGCCACGGCAATTCTCTTTAGAGTGCCGTAAACCAAGAAGAGCATAATTACCAAAAGGAAAAACACAAGTGCCAATGCGCCAAGGACTAGGCCATTTGATATCCCTCCTTCACCGCCTCCACCAGAGGCTGGTGCACCAGCAGAATCAGCAGTTGCGGCGGCTGGAGCCGATTTTGGTTGACTGGTATAGGCCAATATATTATCAATATCCGCATCCGAAAGTGCCGGAAACGGAGTCATAATCATTTTGTTATTTTCCTCAAATATTTTTATAGCCGTGGCGTCACCAGACTTAATCAAACCTTGGCTATCACGAATCCATTTATGCAACCAGTCACGATCAAAGAGACCAGCCACTCCTCTTAATGCAGGGCCAACAGCTTTTTTGTCTAACTTATGACAAGCGGCGCAATTTGCTTTGAATAGTGCTTCGCCGGCTGCGACATCCCCATTGTTATCCGCTGGAGGAGCAGCATTTTCAGCCGCAGCATCCACAGCAGGATCGTCCTGCGAATATATGGTAGTTGAAAAAGTTAGTAGAAACACTAACAGAAGAAGTGGCAATTGTGAGCGTAGATATAAAAAATTTACCTTTTTCATACTAGTAGGTTGATATTATGGTCGATACTTTGGCACAGAATTGGATAACACACAAAACTTTGTAAAATACAGATTTTGCGCCATAATTTGAGGGACAAAAATACATTATAAAGTCGATTTTGAAAATGCAAACAAAGTGTTAAGGCATAATTTATACTTGTTCTAAATAACATTTTCAGGCTTCGCAGCGTTATTAAGTTTTACATTTGCAAAAAGAAACGATCCTATGAAATCACAAATCATTTCCAAGCTTTTTATTGCCAGTATATTATTGGTATTTATAAGTGGAACCTGCTTTTCTCAGACCGCCACACTTACGGTACATCAAGACCCTAAAATATCTGAATTGTTAAACCTGAAAAAGGAGCTGGAAAAGGAAAATAAGCTCTCTGACGGCTATACCATACAGTTATATTATGGAGAACTGGATAAAGCAAACGAGGTTATAAGGAAATATCGAGGTAGTTATGAGCAGTGGCCAGCCTCCATAGAATATGAGACTCCTAATTATAAAGTATGGGCAGGAAATTTTACTAGTCGAATTGAAGCAGATCGCGCTCTTTTGGACATTCAGAAGAACTTTTCCTCAGCGTTTATTCTAAAACCGGAACGTAGAAAACAGTAGGTTTGTCAAATATAAAATCTCAGCTGATTTTTTATAATAACACATTTTCGGAAAATACTAGAAGCTTTACTTTAGTAGCGATTTCTAATTTTTAGCTAAAGATTATCGTCCATAATTCTTCTTTAAAAAGATATTATAGCGAGATTATCTTTCCATCTAAAGCCTTCATTCCTTTGGCTACCATACCATCACAATGAACCAAATTGAACTCAAAGATTTCCTCAGGCGAATAGGTTTTTTTAATCTCCATCTTTAACAAGGCCTTCGACCTGTTTAATCGAGCTTTAACATTCCCTTCTGTTATTTTTAGGGCCTCGGAAGTCTCTCGTATACTCATCCCATTGAGTTCCCTGAGGGTAAAGACTAATCGGTAGTTTTCGGGAATTCGATGTATTGCCGCTTCCAATACTTCCTTCAACTCATCATTTTGGACAATATTTTTAGTTTCGTCATTTCTGTCATTGAACATTATATCTGCATTTTCTTTAATCTCCCCTTTAATTGGCAGATCTAGATGCTTGAATTTTTCTTTCTTATGAAAACAATTGTTTAGCATTATACGCACAATCCACGTTTTAAAAGTAGAGCGGTTTTCAAACTTTCTTAAATTAACAAAAGCGTCTATATAAGTTTCTTGCATCAAATCTTCAATATCATCATGCCTAAAACCATAGGATTTTCCAACTTTGTATAAATATCCATTGTATCGGCGCATTATGGTTTCATAACTCTCAATTTTTCCTGATAGGACCAGAGAAATAATATCGATGTCTTCTAGCATGTGATGGATGGATGAAGGATTCATTATACAAATTTAGCCAAGTAAATGTATCTATAAAAAACTGTAAATCCAAAAGAGCTAAAAACCTGAACTAGACTCAAATTGTATTTATAACAAAAGAACCGCCCCAACAATAACGTTGGTGCGGCTCTTTCAACAATAAAGAGGATCCATCACTACCCTCTTCAAGAAACATTTTAAGGTTCTACTATCAATTTTCCTTTCATAGTAATATGAATGCTACAAAAATAGTCAAAGCTTTCGTCCACTTTCATTTTCCAGGAACTGCCAGTCGCTATGGGACCGGAAGTCCACTTTTTATCTGGGAATTCGGTAGCATCGTGCACGACAATATCTCGATTGATCCAAACAACCGTATTCCCTTTTTTGATATGAAGCTCTGCGGGACGAAATTGCATTCCGCTAATAACGATTGTGTCTGGACCTATTCCTGAATCCATTTTCTCCTGAACAGGAGTAGCCAGTTTGTCCGTCCTTGCATCGTCAATAACCTTTATGGAATTCTCATCATGCTTTAAATTGGAGTTGTTACACGCCAAAAACGAAAGAACCATAACATAACCCAATGTTAATTTCAATATTGACTCAATTCGATTCATTATAATTTAGCCTGAGCCTCTTTGGCCATTTCCAAGTGATGTTCAAACAAAGGCACGGCACTTTGCAATAAATCTTTAAGTTCCTGATTTTGAGTTTGTGGAATTATCACATTTTTAATTGTTGAAATTACGGCATCGTGATAGGCCACCTCATTATCAATGTATGCTTTATCGAATTCTTTACCATTTTTTGAATTTAAATCAGCTTTGATCTTTTCAGCTCCAGCGAGCAATGACTGTGTTGTAGGATTATCCTGAGGGGTAACGCCTAATTTTTGAGCCAATTCAACTGCTTTTTTAATAATGGCAGTATGGTCGTTAACCATGGTTTGGGCGAATTTTTTCGCATCTGCATTTTTAGCTTTTTTAAGGGCGATGTTTCCGTAGTCCACATCAATTTGATTTGCGGTAACGGCGATTGAAGCGATTTCGGCATCATTAAGTTCAGGGATGCCAGCGATATTTGTTTGTGCTTCTTTGGCCATTGCCAAGTGATGTTCTAAAAGTGGAAGAGCACTTTGCAACAAGTCCTTTAATTCAGCATTTTCAGTTTGTGGAATCAATTTATCCTTAACTGTAGAAATCACAGCTTCGTGATAGGCTACTTCATTGTTAATATACGCTTTGTCAAAACCCAATCCAGATTTAGAATTCAAGTCCTCTTTGGTTTTTTTGGCTCCATCAAGTAAAGACTGAGTGGTGGGATTGTCTTCTGGCGTAAGATTGAGCTTTTGCGCTAAGGCGGTCGCTTTTTCTATAATCGCATTATGGTCATCAATCATTGTCTGTGCAAATTTTTTAGACTCTGCATTTGTTGATTTTTCTAATGCAATTTTACCATAATCCACATCTATTTGATTGGCAGTAACGGCGATAGATGCAATCTCAGCATCATTAAGCGCATTCGGATCCTTTTTCTTTTCGTTACAACTAGCCAAGAATAAAACGATGCTGGCGGTGAATAAAAATGTTTTTAAAATTCTTTTTTTTGTTTTCATATTGATTTTTGTTTTTAGTAATAGTTCAATTTCAATTCTTTAACTATTCCCTATTTTTTAAGATACAAAGGATTAAACCTGTATTTTCAATTCGGAATTAGGGATATATAAAATAATAGAGTCTTGAAAGGGTGGAAAGGTTACAAAATATTTAAAAATTTATTTTATCGCCATTTATATAACGCCAAACATCTGGAGTTTGCCAAAAAAAACGGACAATACCATAGAACTCTCTTTTTGAAGATAGAAAAGAGAGGAGCCTTAAACCTTATACATTCATTCTATATTTAAATGTATATTCAGCATTATATTTCGTTGAAGGGTAAGAACCAATTACATTCTAGTTTAACCCGAGAGGAACAAAAATGAAAGTTTTAGGGATAAACTCTAATTATTCTGAGACTTGTTCATTTTTCGTTCTCGTCTTTTAGAACGGGAAGAATTATCCATCTTTTCTGTGCTCAACCAATTTCCAATTCTATTATAGTCTAAGTAGTAACTAATTCTAAGAGATAAGCTATTGAGCTGGGGCGCGTCAAATAAATTTTGAAAATTATCTGAGAAATTTATTTTAGAGCCATTTATGTAGCTTTCCATCGCATCTTGATACAATAAGGTAAGTTGGCTTCCGGGTGCAAACCACCACGAAAATCGAAGATCGATATTCCAGTTATTATAAGTGGTATTGTGGTTGCCAGAATAATCCAAGTTTGACAATAAATCTCCATTATCCTGCAAAGTGAAAAACATACTGTATTCCACTTCAGAATAATAATGGCGGAAGGCTAAATTCAACGCCATTTTATTATTGAAAATATATTGAGATTCTAAGGAATTGACAACGGTATTGCGGTCTCTTCTTCCAAAGATAATAGCTTCTTCCTCAACATCCACAAAACCTTCATCATTATCTGACAACACTATATCGGTTCCTAAAAATAGTTTCCATTTATCCGAAACGCGATATTGTGGCCTTACCTCAAATTCTACATTGTCTCGTCCCCTTTCGTTGTATGTTTTCAAATCAATATTAATATCTATCGCCAGTTTCTTTCTGTAATCCGTAGAATACCAAATCCAAGTATTATAATACGCCGGAACTTTTACATATCGATCCTCAACTCGGGGTTCATAAATATCATTGGCACCAAAAGGAGTCATTTCGAAACCACCACCAAAGGCATTGAATTTTTTGGTTGTAAAACTGGAATTGAAATTGAAATTGAAATTGCTGTAAAGATCGATTTCCAATCTTCGTGTATAATTCAAATTAAAATTAAGATTTAGGTTATTTAAAAATCCTCGGGGTTGCAAAAAGCGATAGCCATAATAACCATAATAGTTTATATAGTTCGTTTCACCCGTATAACCAAGATCATCAATATCATAGTCGCTAGTTCGAAATCGAATTTCTCCTGAAAACCGATGACTGCCACTTATTTCGGCAATCCCAGCAATTCCCTCCATTCCAAATTCGGTTGAGTTGTCCTTTACAAAACTCCCTTCGGCACTGGCATAATATTTTAAAGTATTTTCCTTATTAATAAGATCCATATACAAACCTGTAACATTCGCCTCTCTAAAGTCGCCATCTCGGAGGACATTCGTGTTTACAAACGAGACGGAGGAATTTCCTCCGAAACGTTGATCCAGAACCAAAATATTATAGTTTGCCAATGGCTCTACCAATTCCTTTCTCGCAGCATTAGTTTCAGTATTTATTATATCGGCATAGGTACGTTCAGTTATCGCATTGAAAACACCAATGCCCAAATTTCCTTCCGTTCTTCCCGATATTTTAAAGGCATTTAAAAGATTGACGGTGGCAGGATAGTTCTTAACCTCCTCATTTTCCTTAAGTTCCACGTCGCCAGAAGGATTGCCGCCAACGCGGCGCGAGTAAAAAAGATTTCCTTTGGTAAAGAGTTCGGTCCCTTCCGTAAAAAACCCTCGATTTTCTTCATACTGAGTTTCGAAAGCCGAAAGATTTAAAATCTCCGCATCAAATTTGGACTGCCCAAAATCCGGAACTAGAATCATATCTAGCGTGAAAGCATCATTAATTCCATATTTTAAATCCATTCCACCGTTAAAAATGGTTTCAGATCTTCCATCGTAATCATTGAGATATGCCGAAATATATGGCTGAAATGAAAGTCGGGTTGGGGATTTCACATTTTCAATTCCGTAAATTTCACCATCGTAAAATGAAAAAGAACCCTTGGTATTGTCAACAGGACTCCAAGTATATCTCGTTCGACTTCGCCTAACTTCCCGCTCCATATTCAAACCCCATAACTGCACATTTTTATTGGGAAACCGCACTTCCGCATAAGGAATAAAAATTTCGGCCACCCATCCATCCTTAGTGATTTGTACTGCGCTATACCAGACCCCATTCCACGATGAATCTTCATTATCATTAGTCATTTTTGCGTCATATTGAACTCCAGCAGCAGTAACAATAAATTGAAGACTCTGTTGTCTGTCATTATATCCGTTTAAAAGGATAAAAAAGAAATCGTCATTCCCAATTTGATCTCTTTCGGTAAGTTCCTTTAAAATTTGGTCAGGTTGAGGATCACTCATGGTTGCTCCAAAATAAATTCCCAAATCATCATAGACAATTCTAACTTCGGTTTTTAGGCTATCGGGAATAGGGTTTCCGTTTTTAGGCAAACGTTCCACAAAATCGGTTGCAATGGGAGCGTCTATCCAAGCGACATCATTTAAAATTCCATCAATTCTAGGAGCTTCTGAGATTCTAGAAATTTCCATTTTCTTTCTTGGAATGCTGTCAGTGGTTTGACCGTTCATTACAGCACCCAAAATAAAAAACGAAAAAAGGATTAACGACTTAAAAAAGTAATTCATTCGCGAAATTTATTAATAGACTTCGAAGAAAAGTAGATGTTACATTTCCATTGAAAATAAAAAATATCAGCCTAATTCGATGAAAAAACAAAACCATATTCTTGAATTAAATTATTCCTAAATCTTTTCTTTCCCCAACTAAATCATCTCATTTTTGGAGGTATCGGAGTTTTTGGGCTACCGATGGATTTTGAAACTTGATCGCACATATCTTCAAATTTCATTTGAAACGATTTAGTCACTTCGGCGGTCTCCATTTCCATTTCAATCTTTCCCTGGCGTAGGATTACGCTGTATCCTTTCCCTTTCCATATTGTGCCTCGTTCCGTTTCTTCAGTAGGTTTACCCAACAAATTAATTACAGCATTTTTAGCTTCATAAGTGTTAGGTTTTTCAAAACGGGCGGAATACGAATAACTATCATCCGTACTACTTATTGAAACTGAAATATTTGTCGACGACGTAGTTTTGGACGATGTAGTTTGTGCATTTGTAAATGAAGCAAGTAGCGATACAACGGTAATTAAAAAAGAGGTTTTCATAATAGATGTATTTTAAATTTATTTGGGCAAAACTCAGAAATTCTTAAAACTAAATGGGTTAACCCAAGGTTAACGAAGGGTTAATGGTTTAATTTGTTAATGGATAGTTGAATTAGATACCTAATTTTATCCCCAATGAAACAGCAAAACCAAATAAGGCTTTTAATTATTTCCTGCGTGGTTATTTTGGCGGGCTTGATTTCGATTCAGTACTACCTGATTGAAAACACTTATCAATTAACTTCCAAAACATTCATAAGTGACGTTAAAAAAGAAATAACTCCCGTTGTCGATTCGCCAGAAATGGATTCCATTGAATCACGTCTAATTGAGGATGTAAAACTACTTTCCTTACAAAAAGTCAACGACAGCCTTACTTTGAAAGAATTTAATACGGAGCTTCATAAAATTGCCAATGCGGGTCAAATGCAAAGTCAAGACTTTCTAAAATCACAATTCACTGACTACCCAATTCTCCAGGAAATCAAAGTTCGTACGAAGGTTGTGCAAATTGTCTTTGAAACCAATACTATTTATGACACTTTATTAAAATTAACTGATGAGCCGATTGTTCTCTTAGGAGAAAATTTTAAAGGGAAAGCATTGACTATAAATACAGGAGTTACGGAATCCGTTATTCAGAAAGAACCGGACTCTATGCAAAAGCCTGTGAACTATTTCTATAAACACAATCAAGTGACTGATATTGATATTTCAAATTTTCAGATGAAAATTTGGAAAAAGATGGCATGGACACTTAGTGCTGCAATTACTTTGATATTGTCGGTTATTTTCCTTTTCTTTTGGATGTATCGCGCCCTCATTAAACAGCGAAAAATAGCCGCAATAAAAACCGATTTTGCCAACAACATCAGTCACGAACTTAAAACTCCAGTAACCTCCCTTTCATTAGTTGTTAAATCTCTTAAAATTGATGAAATCAATCAAAATCCACAACAGTTAAATGCACTTATTGAAACCTTGGAGCGTCAAACCAATCGAATCCAAAACGTAACAGAAAAGGTTTTAGAAAGTGAGATAGACTATAATATAGATTTTCAAAAATCAGATATAATTCCATTTTTAAAAAGTATTATGTCTGATTTCAAACCTGACAAGAATAGCACCAAATCCGAAATTGAACCTGAAAGTTTAATTATAAAAACGGATTATCATCTTTTGGAAAGGGTAATTCAGAATTTACTGGAAAACGCAAAAAAATACAGTCCAGCTTCTTCAGAAATAAAATTGAAATCTTACGTGTCCGGATCTGAATTTATGATTGAAATTGCGGACCATGGAATGGGAATTTCAATCAAGGAGCAACAAAAGATTTTTGAAAAGTTCTATCGAATTTCGGAAGGAAACCGCCACGACATTAAGGGTTTGGGGTTGGGCCTGTATTTGAGTCAAAAAATGATGACAAGTATCGGCGGCAGTATTTCGGTAAAAAGCAAAATCGGTGAAGGAAGTATTTTCATACTAAAAATTCCTATAATATGATTCGAGTTTTAATTGTTGAGGATGATCTGGATTTGGGGAATTTACTCAAGCAATATTTGGAGGTAAAAAACTTTTCTGTACATCGTGTATTTGATGGAATTGAGGCGCGGGAAGAATTACAAAAAAACGACTATAACATACTTCTTGTCGATGTAATGATGCCTCGCGAGGATGGTTTTGAATTAGCCAAAAAGCTAAAAACTCAATATCCAAACCTTCCATTCTTATTTGTAACTGCTCGGAAGTTGAAGGAGGATATTTTAACAGGGTTGACATTAGGCGCAGATGATTATATTACGAAACCTTTCGATGCTGATGAATTAATTCTGAGGATACAAAATATTCTGAAAAGAAACCACTTTGTTGAACCTCAGAAAAGCGAAACCATAAAAATCGGAATTTTTAATTTTGAACCCAAAAATTTGACTTTGATTCACGAAAATACCACAAAAACATTGACAATAAAGGAAGCTGAATTGCTCTATTATCTGGTACAAAATAAAAACCGATTGCTTAAAAGAGAGGACGTACTGAATCTGCTTTGGAAAGAAGCTGATTTTTTCAGCGGAAGAAGTTTAGATGTTTTTATAAGTCGTCTTCGCAAACACCTTTCGGCTGATCCAAAAATTGGAATAGAGAGCGTAAGGGGATTTGGATTTCGGTTCTTTACAAAAAAGCAATAGCCAGTTCTAGTCCAAAACCTTTTGAAATAGAGAATTGGCTGAATTTTAGAAACTTCGCTACACATTATAAAAAAAATAGGCTGAATATTCTCATATTCAGCCCATTTCATTATTAAAACATCAAAAGCCTATTTAAGCTTTTTCTTAACAGCAACCTCTTGGAAGGCTTCAATATGGTCATTTATTTCAAGATCGTTATAATTCTTGAGCTGAATTCCACAATCATATCCTTTAGCAACTTCTTTTACATCGTCCTTGAAACGTTTCAAAGAGCTGAGTTCACCAGTGAAGATAACAACCCCTTCACGGATTAGTCGGATGCCAGAGTTTCTGAATATTTTTCCGTTGGTAACCATACAACCTGCGATTGTTCCAATTTTCGAGATTTTGAAAATCTCCCTCACTTCTGCGGTTCCGGTAATTTCTTCCTTCATTACTGGAGAAAGCATTCCTTCCATCGCATCTTTTAGGTCGTTGATTGCATCGTATATGATCGAATAGGTACGGATATCGATTTCCTCTTTGTCTGCAAGTTGGCGTGCGTTGCCCATTGGGCGCACGTTAAATCCAATTATAATCGCATCGGAAGCCGAGGCCAGAAGCACATCACTTTCGGTAATTGGTCCCACTGCCTTATGAATAATATTTACCTGAATTTCTTCAGTAGAAAGTTTTTGGAACGAATCGGTCAGAGCTTCTACAGAACCATCCACATCTCCTTTAAGGATAATATTCAGTTCTTTAAATTCTCCTAGGGCAATTCGTCTTCCTATTTCATCAAGAGTGATATGGCGTTGTGTTCTTACAGATTGTTCGCGTTGCAACTGAGTTCGTTTTGTTGCTATTGTTTTTGCCTCGCGTTCGTCTGCAAAAACATTGAACTTATCACCCGCTTGTGGTGCACCGTCCAAACCAAGTACCGATACAGGTGTAGAGGGTCCTGCTTCCTTTATATTATTTCCACGCTCATCCTGCATTGCTCTCACTTTTCCGCTGTGTTTACCAGCTAGGACATAATCTCCAACTTTTAGTGTACCACCTTGGACGAGAACCGTTGAAACATAGCCTCGACCTTTATCTAAAAAGGCTTCAACTACAGTTCCGTTGGCCATTCTATTCGGGTTTGCAGTAAGTTCAAGTAATTCTGCTTCGAGCAAAACTTTCTCTAATAATTCTTTAATTCCTAATCCCGTTTTGGCCGAAATATCTTGGGATTGAATTTTTCCTCCCCAATCTTCTACCAAAAGATTCATTTGAGCCAAACCTTCCTTGATTTTCTCAGGATTAGCAGTAGGCTTATCTATTTTATTAATTGCAAAAACTATTGGAATACCAGCCGCTTGAGCGTGGCTAATCGCTTCCTTAGTTTGAGGCATTATGTTGTCATCAGCTGCTACGACAATAATCGCTAGGTCGGTTACTTGAGCTCCCCTAGCTCGCATTGCCGTAAAGGCCTCGTGACCAGGGGTATCAAGGAATGCTATTTTTTGTCCATTATCAAGTTTCACTCCGTAGGCTCCAATGTGCTGCGTAATACCTCCTGATTCTCCTGCAATCACATTTTCTTTTCGAATATAATCCAGAAGGGAAGTTTTTCCGTGATCCACGTGCCCCATAACTGTAACAATCGGAGCGCGAGGAAGCAGATCCTCAGCGGTGTCAACAGCGCGATCAATTGATTCATCTAGATCAGCTGTAACAAATTCCACTTCAAAGCCAAATTCATCAGCCACAATGCTAAGTGTTTCAGCATCCAGACGTTGGTTCATGGTAACCATCATTCCTAATGACATACAAGCAGAAATAATTTTGGTAACCGGAACATCCATCATTGTAGCCATTTCACTAGCTGTAACGAATTCGGTAACTTTAATCAACTTGCTGTCAGCCTCTTGCTGAGCTGCATCATCTTCAGATTTTTGACGGTGGAAATCTCGTTTTTCTCTACGGTATTTTGCGCCTTTTCCTTTTGAAGATTTCCCTTGAAGTTTCTCCAAAGTTTCACGTACTTGCTTTTGTACTTCTTCTTCGCTTGGTTCCTCTTTTGGAGCTTGGGATCCTGTTTTTTTACGTCCGCGTGAATCTCTGAAAGTGCTTGGAGCAGCAGCGGATGTTCCAGGTTTTGCACCTTCCTTACTTATACGTCGACGTTTACCCTTTTTATCTTTGTTGTCATTAGATTTGACATCTTTTTTCTTTTCTGGCTTTTTAAATTGGGTAAGATCAATTTTTTGTCCAGTAAAATTAGGGCCTTCAAGTTTCCTGTATTGTGTGGTAACTGTTTCAGATTCAACAGGTTTCACTGGGGGTTCTTCAGTATACGCAACCTTCTCAACAGCAGGAGCCTCAATTTTTGGCTCTGGTTTTTCGGTCGCTTTAACTTCTGTTTTCTCTTCTTTCTTCTCTAGCTCTTTCGGCGCCTCGGGTTTAACCTCGGTTTTTTCAACTTTCTCCACCACGGGTACTTCAGCTGGCTTTTCCTCAGTTTTAATTTCTTCTTTTGGTGGAGTAATTACAGGTTTAGCCTTAGTGCCTTCAAGGTCAATTTTCCCTACTTGTTTAGGGCCTTCAAGTTTAACTTCAGGCCTAATTACTCGGGAAGCATCTCTTTTCTTTTGCCTTTCTTCTAGTTCCCGCTCACGTTCCAGACGTAGTTCTTCTTTTTCTTTACGCTTTTCTTCGCCTACTTCTTTGGACTCAATTTTCTTACTCTTGTCAGTCTCAAACTCTTCAAAAAGAACTTCATATTCCTCTCCTGTTATTTTGGTATTCGGACTTGCATCCACAACGAATCCTTTGGAACCCAAAAATTCCACGGCACGATCTAGTGAGATATTGAACTCACGTAATACCTGACTTAGTCTTTTCCTTTTTACTTCAGCCATAAATGCTTTTTCCTATTTTGTCTTTTTAAAAAATTTGTATAAAAGTAACTAAAGTTTTAGCTACTCTTCAAATTCTTCTTTTAATATATTAATCACATCACGTATGGTTTCTTCTTCCAAATCGGTTCTTTTTACCAAATCATTGATGTCATGCTCTAATACGCTTTTTGCGGTGTCGAGGCCTATTTTGTGAAATTCTTCAATAATCCAGCCTTCAATTTCATCCGAGAATTCTCTCAATTCCACATCCTCTTCGGCACCCTCACGAAGTACATCTATTTCATAACCAGTTAATTGTCCTGCCAATCGAATGTTATGACCGCCACGGCCAATAGCTTTACTTACCTCTTCAGGACGAAGGATAACCTCAGCGCGTTTTGTTTCTTCATTTATCTTTATGGACGTCACTTTTGCTGGGCTTAAGGCACGAGTTATATAAAGATTTAGATTACTGGTATAATTGATAACGTCTATATTCTCATTACCTAATTCTCTAACAATCCCATGAATCCTAGACCCCTTCATCCCCACACAAGCACCTACAGGATCAATACGATCATCATAAGAATCCACTGCAACCTTTGCCTTTTCACCTGGAATACGAACCACTTTTTTCACAGTGATAAGTCCGTCAAAAACTTCAGGGATTTCTTGTTCAAAAAGTTTTTCAAGAAAAATAGGACTTGCGCGCGACATTAATATTGTTGGCTTATTACCTTTAAGTTCAACGCTCTCAATGATTCCGCGAACGTTATCACCTTTTCTGAAAAAGTCAGAAGGGATTTGCTTTTCCTTTGGAAGAATAATCTCATTTCCTTCATCATCTAGCAAAATGATTGCACGATGACGAATATGATGAACTTCGGCGTTATAAATTTCGCCTTCCAATTCCTTGAATTGCTTATAAACGTTTGTGTTATCGTGTTCGTGAATTTTTGCAATTAGGTTTTGACGCAATGCCAAAATGGAACGTCGTCCCAAATCGATCAACTTAACTTCTTCAGACACATCTTCTCCAATTTCAAAATCAGGTTCAATTTTTTGTGCGGCACTCAAGGAAATTTCCTCATTTGGATCTTCCACTTCGCCATCTGCAACGACAACTCGGTTTCTCCATATTTCCAAATCACCTTTGTCTGGGTTGATAATTATATCGAAGTTATCGTCACTCCCAAATTTTTTCTTGAGGGCGTTGCGAAATACTTCTTCGAGTATCGCCATTAGCGTTACTCGGTCAATTAGTTTGTCATCTTTAAATTCCGAAAAAGAATCGATTAGTGCTAAGTTTTCCATATCAATTCATTAAAATGTTATCATCACTTTTGCTTCCATAATATCTTTATAAGGCAAGATAGCCTCTTTTTCTACGGTAACTTTTCCTTTGCCTACGGGTTTTGGTTCCCTTGCGGACCATTTTAAGGTACAGTTCTCGTCATTGGCGGCAATTAATTCACCTTCAAATTTTTCGCCAGTTGCGGTTTTGATTTTCAAATTTCTGCCAAGGTTCTTTTTATATTGCCTTGGGGTTGAAAGTGGCTCGGAAAGGCCGGCCGACATAACTTCCAAAGAAAAATCAAATTCCTCTCTATCCAAATTGTGTTCAATCTCACGGCTTACCTCAACACAGTCTTCGACTGTAACACCCTTGTCTCCGTCTAGGATTACGCGTATTTGGTTGCCCGCCGAAATGTCCAAATCAATTAAAAACAGGGATTTGTTTTTTTCCAGTGCGTTCTCTAGAAGTTGTTCTACTTTTTCACGCATCAATTTATTCTATAAAAAGAGGGGACTTTAGTCCCCTCAGATAGTATTCGTATCAAATTCGGTGCAAATATACTACATTTTTTAAAACTATAAAAAACAATAAGGAACGATTTATTTTCGTATCTTAATAACTTGATACAAAACACTCTAAAACCCCTATATTATGAAACGCATATTAGTCCCCACTGATTTTTCGGAACAAGCCGAGAATGCACTAAAAATCGCGGTGCAGATTGCCAAAACCTATGGTAGTGAAATTTTTATTCTTCATTCCATGGAAATGCCCTTACATTTATCTACAAGCGATTCGGGGGCGCTTCCCGAAGCAATTTACTTTATGAAGTTAGCCGAAAAACGCTTTGGCGAACTGAGAGAAAAAGATTATTTGCAAGGCATATCGATTCAGGAAACTCTTGGCCGTAGCGAAATATATGAGGATATTGAAGAGGCCTGCAAAAAAAATAAAATTAACCTAATAGTTATGGGTTCTACAGGAGCAAGCGGATTTAAAGAAATGTTCGTCGGAAGTAATACCGAAAAAGTAGTTCGTACTTCCAATACCCCTGTTTTGGTAATTAAAAATAACGACCCTGAATTTATAGTGAAAGATTTTGTTTTTGCTTCAGATTTTTCATTAAAAGGTCAGGGAGCTTTTAAGAAGGCTCAAAAATTTGCGCAAAAAATAGGAGCCAAAATCCATCTACTATTAGTGAACACTCCTGGCAACTTTATAACTTCAGTCGAAGGTTATTCATTGATGGAGAATTTCGTGAAAGGTAAAGATATCGACAGCTATACCCTTAACATTTATAACGATACGTCGGTGGAGAAAGGTATCCTTAACTTTGCCACACACATAGATGCTCAATTAATTGGAATGGGCACTCATGGTCGAAAGGGACTTTCGCATTTTTTCAATGGCAGTATTAGCGAAGATTTGGTAAATCACGCGAATAGGTCCATAATAACTTTTAAGATTTAAATGACTTATAAAAGAAACTGTCTAAAAATAGATTAAACGTGGTTTTGATCTATTTTTAGACAGCCTAATACCCTTTTCCTTTGAAAAGTATTCGAAATTATTTTTGAAGATTTTTTGCTTCAATACTCAAAGTGGCGTGTGGGACTAATTTCAAACGTTCTTTGTTTATCAATTTGCCAGTTACTCGACAAACTCCATACGTTTTATTTTCGATTCGAACTAAAGCGTTCTTGAGGTCTCGAATAAATTTTTCCTGACGAATAGCTAATTGTGAGTTAGCTTCTTTGCTCATCACTTCACTGCCTTCATCAAAAGCCTTAAACGTAGGCGAGGTATCATCAGTTCCGTTATTGCTGTCATTTTTATAAGAGCTCTTTATAAGTTCCAACTGTTCCGTTGCCTTTTTTATTTTGTCGTTAATCAACGCTCTAAATTCTTCCAGTTCGGCATCTGAATATCTGGTTCGTTCTGTTTCTATCATGATCTAATGTTTTTTAATACTGATTCGTGTTTCAATTTCGTCAAATACAATTTCTATCCCTCCATCAATTTTGTGTTGAAATTGCAAAACCTCCGTTAATGTTTCTTCTTTAATATAGTCAAGATTTTGGCTTACCGCCACTTTTAATCTCTCTTCTTCTTGCAAGGATACTTCTACCCTGTCCGTCACTTCAAAACCGCTATCTTTTCTAAGGTTTTGAATTCTGTTAACCAATTCTCTGGCGATACCCTCGTTTTTTAACTCTGGTGTAAGCGTCACATCCAAAGCGACGGTCACTCCATTGGCATTAGCTACCAGCCATCCTTCAATATCCTGTGAATTGATGATCACATCTTCAAGAGCCAAAATAGTACTTTTTTCATTAATAAAAACGGATATCTCTCCGTCTTTTTCCAAGGAGGCAATTTGTTTCTGATCAAAGGTTGAAATGGCTGCGGCTACGGCTTTCATGTCCTTTCCAAATCGTGGTCCTAAAAGTTTAAAGTCGGGTTTAATTTGTTTTACCAACATTCCGCTTCCTTCATCTATCAACTCAATTTCCTTAACGTTCACTTCGCTTTTTATCAAATCGGAAACGGCGAGAATTTCTTCTTTCTCAGATTCTCCCAAAACTGGGATCATAATTTTTTGAAGCGGCTGGCGCACTTTTATTTTTTCTCTTTGACGCAAAGAAAGCACTAAAGATGAAATTGTTTGTGCCTTCTGCATTTTATGCTCAAGCTTTTTATCAATGAACGAAATGTTCGCTTTTGGAAAATCAGTCAAATGCACTGATTCCATTGCTTCCATCGAAGTTCCAGAAACTAAATCTTTATAAAGTCTATCCATAAAGAAAGGAGCTACGGGAGCACCTAGTTTTGCGACGGTTTCCAAACAGGTGTAAAGCGTTTGGTATGCTGAAATCTTATCGTCATTATAACTTCCCTTCCAATATCTTCTTCTGCTTAAACGAACAAACCAATTGCTTAGATTTTCCTGAACAAATTCTGAAATGGCTCGTACGGCCTTCGTTGGCTCATATTCGGCATAATAATCATCTACTTTTTGAATAAGCGTATTTAATTCTGAAAGTATCCAACGGTCGATTTCAGGTCGTTTTTTCAATGGAAGATCTTTTTCAATATACTGAAATTTATCGAGATTAGCATATAGACTGAAAAAACTATAGGTATTGTAAAGCGTTCCAAAGAATTTATTGCGCACTTCAGAAATACCTTCTAAGTCAAATTTTAAGTTGTCCCAAGGGTTGGCATTGCTTATCATATACCACCGTGTTGCATCGGGTCCATATTGGTTGATGACCTCAAAAGGATCAACGGCATTACCCAATCGCTTGCTCATTTTTTGACCGTTTTTATCCAAAACGAGTCCATTTGAAACCACATTTTTATAAGCTACATCATCAAACATCATCGTGGCGATGGCGTGCAGGGTGTAGAACCACCCGCGGGTTTGGTCTACGCCTTCCGCAATAAAGTCGGCTTTGCGCCATATGGCATCAACCTTTTTTTTGTTTTCAAAAGGATAATGCCATTGGGCATAAGGCATACTTCCGCTATCGAACCAAACGTCTATCAAATCGGCTTCCCGCTTCATCGGTTTTCCGCTTGGTGAGACAAGGATTATTTCATCAACTATATTTTTATGCAGATCGATTTGATCGTAGTTTTCATCAGAAAAATCGCCAGTTTTAAAGCCTTCAAAGATGTTTTTCGGCATAAACCCAGCTGCTACAGATTTATCCATTTCAGCCATCAACTCTTCCACAGAGCCGATGATTATCTCTTCTTTTCCGTCCTCCGTTCTCCAAATTGGCAATGGGATTCCCCAATACCGGGAACGGGAAAGGTTCCAGTCATTGGCATTGGCGAGCCAGTTGCCAAAACGACCTTCACCAGTCGCTTTAGGTTTCCAGTTTATTTCTTTATTGAGCTCAAACATACGATCCCTAAATCTCGTAACTTTTATAAACCACGAGTCCATTGGATAATAAAGGATAGGTTTATCGGTACGCCAGCAATTGGGATAGCTGTGAACATATTTCTCAACCTTAAAGGCTTTATTTTCTGTTTTTAATTTAATGGCAAGCTCCACATCCACGGATTTCTCAGGAACTTCGGAATCTTCGTAATATTCGTTTTTCACATATTTGCCTGCCAATTCTTTCATTTCTGGACGGAATTTTCCTTGTAAATCTACAAGCGGAACTAAGTTTCCGTTTTCATCCTGAACGAGCATTGGTGGCACTTCTGGCACTGCTTCTTTCGCAACCTTTGCATCATCTGCTCCAAATGTGGGTGCGGTGTGCACAATCCCAGTTCCATCTTCGATTGTAACAAAATCGCCTGCAATTATTCGAAAAGCATTCTCCGGATTTTCGTAAGGTCGTGCATAATCCAGCAGCTGCTCATAACGGATTCCCACCAAATCCGATCCTTTGAATTCCTTAACAACATAATATGGAATCAATTTATCTCCTTGGGTAAAAGCCTCCAAAGCTTCGGCATTGGGTTTTTCTTCAAATTTTCCAGCGAATTGATTAGCGACCAAGTTCTTGGCCAAAACCACATTTATAGGCTGAAAAGTGTATTGGTTAAAGGTTTTAACTAGTACGTAATCAATCTTTGGCCCTACCGTAAGTGCGGTATTGCTCGGCAATGTCCATGGAGTTGTAGTCCAAGCGAGAAACCAGATATTGTTTGATTCTTCTGCCAAAAAATCGGGCAAAGTTTCTGCCATCGCACGAAATTGAGCGACCACGGTTGTATCGGTAACATCTTGATATGTTCCAGGTTGATTCAGCTCGTGAGAACTAAGTCCTGTTCCAGCTTTTGGGGAATAGGGCTGAATAGTATACCCTTTATAAATTAAATCTTTCTTGTATATTTCTTTGAGTAACCACCATACCGTTTCCATGTATTTCGGTTTATATGTGATATATGGGTCTTCCATATCTACCCAATAACCGGCTTTTTCGGTAAGGTTGTTCCAAACATCGGTATAGCGCATAACGGCTTTTTTACAGGCTGCGTTATATTCTTCAACAGAAATCTTTTTTCCGATATCTTCCTTGGTAATGCCCAATTCCTTTTCCACGCCGAGTTCAATAGGCAAGCCGTGGGTATCCCAACCCGCTTTTCTATCTACTTTGAAGCCTTTTTGGGTTTGGTAGCGGCAGAATATATCCTTAATTGCTCGGGCCATCACGTGATGAATCCCGGGTAGACCATTGGCTGATGGTGGCCCTTCAAAAAACACAAACGGCTCCGATCCTTCACGAATGGAAATACTCTTTTCGAAAATATTTTCTTTTTTCCAAAAATCGAGTATTTCCTCCGCCACTTTGGGGAGGTCTAAGCCTTTGTATTCCTTAAATTTTTTGTCCATAACGGTTTTGAATCAATAAAGTGGGCAAAAGTAAACAATTTTGAAAGAAACTGGGATGTAATATTGATTTGGAATCAATTGTGTCTTGAACAAGTTTCAGGTAGAGTTTGATGATTTTTGTAGTAATTCCGAGAAGCTATTCAGCATTCGCTCTCCTAGTGGATTAAGCATAATAATGAAATAAAAAAGCCATCCGTTTTTGGATAGCTTTTCAATTATAAAATTATAAGTCTTCCTATTTTTTAAAAACCCATTCTTCGGTATAAATGGTAATATCGCCGTTATCTTTTTCAGTGGTTTTAGATAAGTTAATTTTAAAACCGTTAAGGCTAAATTCGCTAACCTTATATTTTTTCCCTCCAATGGTCAGTTCGGAAGTATTGGCATTCACCGAATACGATTTTGTCTCATTATTTAGAACAACAATATACGCACTCTCCATTCTTGCTCCTCCCTGAGTTATGACCTCCTTTACTCGGTAAGTTCCATTAAAGGTGCGGATATCATTGGAGTCAAAGGTTACTGTGGCATCAAAAGTATCACCAGTAGAAACGGTTGTTGTGGTTACATCAAAGCCATTTACATCTTCGGTTTTTACTTCTTTACTTTGAAAAGCATTTACAGAATATGTGCCAGTTAGATTGTCCTTGTTAAAATTATAGCCATTATTGTCGTCATCTTTATTACAACTTAATGCTATTACAGCGATTACAATAAGCGAAATGAGTTTTGTTAATTTCATCATCAAATGGTTTTAGAAATTTTGGCGAAGATAATATGATTTTATCTAGTAGTGTCCAAAGTAAACTTTTTTTTATGTTTTATCCAAAAAAAATAGGTATACAATTCACAATTAAGGATATCGGCAATTTTTTTTGCATCCCGTCAAAGTCCCGATTTACCTCTAATTGCAATTCTAAAGTCAAACATGATTATGTATATTTGCGGATATTTTTTCGGATTTTACAAGAAAATACATATTAATTTTCGATACTTAATATTTTTTCTTGTATTTGGCAAATCCTAAGTATCTATAAAATATCATTCCCCAATGAAAAGACTATTTCTCTTTCTTCTACTTACCACGGTATCAATTTCAGCCGTTCAATCGCAGATTCTAGACCCTGTAAAATGGTCCACTAGCATAAAAAAAATATCGGAAACCGAATACGATCTAATTGCGAAGGCACATATTGATGATAAATGGCATTTATATTCCCAAACTGTACCAAACGATGGTCCTTTGCCGACTGTATTTACGTTTGAAGAAAACGATGCTTATACGTCCGTTGGAAAAATAAAAGAGAGTAAGGGAGTCACCCAACACGACCCTGTTTTCGACATGGTAATCACGTATTTTTCAAATACGGCGACGTTTACCAAACGGATCAAACTAACCGGAGATAAAGGCACCACTATTGCTGGAGAAGTTGAATTTATGGTGTGTGACGACACTCATTGTTTACCTCCCACTTATGTAGATTTAGTCTTTAAAATCCCTGCACCAACCACAGGATTGGCAGCTACGAATACTTCAGAAAAAGAAATAGCTACCGAAACCGAGGCTGTAATATCGGAAGATGAGAATCTCATCACATTCACGGATAGTGTAAAAACCGAAGTTTCAACAGACAAGGAAGCTAATTCAACAAGCTCTGCAGATTCTGCCTTGAAACAAAATAAAAAACACGAAGAAAGAGGTTTGTGGACTATTTTTATAATAGCCTTCCTCTTTGGTTTTACCGCATTACTCACTCCTTGTATTTTTCCGATGATCCCTATGACGGTAAGCTTTTTTACCAAACAAAGCAAGACACGGGCAGTAGGAATAAAGAACGCAGTTATTTACAGCGTCGCCATTATTGTTATCTATGTATTTCTAGGGGCAGTAGTAACTTGGTTCTTCGGTGCAGATGCGCTTAACGCGCTTTCTACCAATGTTTGGTTCAACATTATATTCTTCCTACTTATCTTATTTTTCGCATTTTCATTTTTAGGGGCTTACGAAATCACTTTACCGAGTTCTTGGGCAACCAAAGCAGACAAACAAGCAGACAGAGGCGGAATTATAGGCATCTTTTTTATGGCACTTGCCTTGGCCATAGTCTCATTCTCTTGTACCGGCCCTATCATTGGATATCTTCTGGTAGAAGCGGCTTCAAAAGGAGGAATTGCTCCATTCGTTGGGATGTTCGGGTTTTCTTTGGCTCTTGCATTGCCTTTTGGATTGTTCGCAGCCTTTCCGGGGTGGATGAATTCATTGCCAAAATCAGGAGGATGGCTGAACACCGTAAAAGTATTTTTAGGATTTTTGGAACTGGCCCTTGCATTTAAATTTCTATCCAATGCGGATTTAGTACTTCAACTTCACTGGCTGGAGCGCGAAGTGTTCCTAGCAATATGGGTTGCTGTTTTTGGAGCTTTGGCACTTTATCTCTTCGGAAAAATTCAATTGCCACATGACTCTCCTGTCACAAATATCTCGGTGGGTCGCGCCAGTCTTGGAATGTTAGTAATGGCATTTACCATTTATTTAATCCCTGGTCTTTGGGGCGCACCTTTGAAATTGATTAGTGGTTTCCCACCTCCAATGCAGTACAGCGAATCTCCTTATGGAGTAGGCTTTACAAAACTGAGTACCGGTGGTGGAACTTCGGAAGCCCAGGAATTTCCGGATGGCGCACATTTAGGACCACAGGATATAATTGCTTTTAAAGATTATGAAACTGGTTTGGCTTATGCTAAAAAAATAAATAAACCAATCCTCCTAGATTTTACTGGATTTGCTTGTGTCAACTGCCGAAAAATGGAAGAACGCGTTTGGAGTGAACCTCAAATATTGAACCTACTTAAAAATGAGGTTGTATTAGTTTCTCTTTATGTGGACGACAAACGCCCGCTTCCTGATGGCGAATCTCCTATTTCTGAAATTTCTGGCAAGAAACTTCGCTATATTGGCCAAAAGTGGAGTGAATTCCAAATTTTGCGATACAAAGCCAATGCACAGCCATTTTACGTGCTGATGGATCACGATGAAAACGACCTTATTGAACCCGTTGGCTACACTCCCGACGGTGATGAATACTTGGCTTGGTTGCGAAAAGGAGTGGATGCTTTTAAAAAATAGCTTCTGATAAACTACTGTTTTTCAAAAGGTATTGAGTAAATTTATATTTATGATGAAAGAAACGATGATTACGGTAGAAAAAACAGGACGTTTGGAAAAGTATTTTGAATCCTTCCGAAATAATATAGTAGGAATAGAGCAAGAATTTAATTCCCCTTTCGGAAGAAAAAAAATAGTGTACACCGATTGGACTGCCAGCGGACGGTTATATCGCCCTATTGAGGAAAAAATATTAAACGATTTTGGACCCTTTGTTGCTAACACCCACACTGAAACTTCGGTAACGGGAACGGCGATGACCAAGGCTTATCACGAAGCCCGAAACATCATCAAAAAGCACGTAAACGCTAATGCGAATGATGTGCTTATAACTTCTGGAAGTGGAATGACCGGAGCCATAAATAAATTCCAGCGTATTCTAGGATTAAAAATCCCCGAAAATATAAGGCCATATGCCATCATTCCAGACGCTATGCGACCAGTGATTTTTGTGACACACATGGAGCATCACAGCAATCAAACTTCATGGCTTGAAACCATTGCCAAAGTAGTGGTGGTTCCACCAAACGACGATGTGCTGGTTTGCATGAAATCCTTTGCCAAAACAGTAGAAAAGTATAAGGACTATCCTATAAAAATAGCCGCTGTAAGTGGCTGTTCAAATGTTACAGGTATTCAAACTCCTTTTCGTGAAATTGCCAAACTAATGCACAAAAACGGAGGATTGTGCTTTGTTGATTTTGCGTGTTCCGCACCTTATATTTCCATAGACATGCATCCAGAGGAAAAGGGCGCACATTTGGATGCCATTTTCTTTTCTCCTCATAAATTTTTAGGCGGCCCGGGAACAAGTGGCGTACTTATTTTCAATAACAATTTATACAAAAATACCATTCCCGATAATCCGGGAGGCGGCACTGTTTCTTGGACGAACCCATGGGGAAACCATAAATATATTGACGATATAGAAACCAGAGAAGACGGAGGAACACCCGGATTTCTGCAAACAATCCGAACTGCACTTGCAATTCGGCTGAAAGAAAAAATTGGGATTGAAAACATCTTGGAACGCGAACACGAGCTGTTGGAAATCGTTTTCAAAGAGCTTGGCGATATTCCAAATCTTAAAATCTTAGCACCCCAATCAAAAGATAGATTACCGATTATTAGTTTTTATATAGACGAACTTCATTTCAATTTAGGAGTAAAACTACTCAATGATCGCTTTGGAATCCAAACACGCGGTGGATGTTCTTGCGCTGGTACGTATGGCCACTTTTTACTGCATATGGATCAGGAAACCTCAGAGAGTATTACCTGTGAAATCGACTTGGGAAATCTGACCCACAAGCCAGGCTGGATACGGATGTCGCTTCATCCCACCAGTACTAACGAGGAAGCATATTATGTTTGTGATGCCATCAAGCAACTAGCAGAAAACTTTACGGAATGGGCCAAAGATTACACCTATAATATACACAGCAATGAATTTTCTCATTTAGAAGAAAATGACGAAAATATAATGAAAGACTGGTTTACTTTTGAGTGATAGTAGAAATTAATGGACTCGGAATGTGAAAAAACACTTCTTAATAATTTTCCTTTTACCTTTTTTATGTATCGGTCAAGAATATGTTGACCTATTCAAAATTGGCTACAGGCAAACTTTAGAAAACGACTTTAAAGATTTGGAAAGCAGCACGAATGTAAAATCATTCAAAGCTGGGTTCACGCTTCCCTTGCCCATCAGTAAAAATCATGCCTTAGTGACGGGATCAGATTTCGGTCTTAGTAGGTTACAACTTTTCTCCGAAGCAGAATACACCAATCTTTACAGCACAAGCATCACGTTGGGATTAGTATCTACGTGGTCTGAAAAGTGGAGCACAACCCTCGCTTTGTTGCCCAAAATTGCTTCGGACTACAAGAATATTTCAGGCGATGATTTTTATTTAGGCGGAATTGCCCTAATAAAACTCAAGAAGAAGGAGAATTTCTTTTATCGCTTTGGAATCTATGCCTCACAGGAAGCATTTGGAGTTTTTGCGACTCCCATTTTGGGATGGTATTACTTAAGTCCAAACAGGAAATTTGAAATGGACTTGAGTCTTCCCATCAAAGGCGATGTAAGTTATGATTTAGGAGCTACCACTTTGGGAATGGATTATTTCGGAATAAGTCGCAGTTATAATGTTCACTATGACAATATGCCGACCATGTATGCCGATCTCAGTTCAGTGGAGTTTGCAACGTACCTTCAATTCAACGTTTTTAAGGAGAATGTTTTATTAAGAACAAAACTAGGTTATTCTAGCGATAATTATGAAATGTATGCCACGGGCGATAAAATGGATCTTGCAATTTCAGCCTTTAGTATTGGCGACGAAAGAAACCAATTGAATCCTTCGCTTGAGGGAAGTATTTTTATGAGACTTGAAATGATTTATCGGTTTCATCTTCCGAAATCCAAGTCCAACGTATCTTATTTGAAAAACAAATAGTAGTTAAAAATCTCAGTAGATTGTAAAGAAATTGAAGTCCCGGATTGGCGTTTTAACTTTTAATCTTTACTTCAGCTGTTTCTAAATTTTATCTCATTTTTAAAAAATGTCCTATCTTTAGATTATGGAAAGGACATGTCCAGAATGTGGGAATAAGGTAAGAGGACGCGCAGACAAAATATTCTGTAGCGACTATTGTCGGAATGTGCGCAATAATTCGTTGAATAAGGACAGCAAAAACATTGTAAGAACGACCAACAATTGGCTTCGCAAAAACCATCGCATTCTTGAACAACTCAATCCTGAAGGCAAGACCAAAACAACCAAGGACAAATTATTGCGTTTGGGGTTCAATTTTGAGTACTTCACAAGCATTTATACTACAAAATCAGGTTCCACCTACTTTTATTTATATGACCAAGGTTATCTTCCTTTGGACAACGACTTCTACCTTTTAGTGAAAAGAGATATAAATTAGAATCCAAAACCATTTCTTAGCAAAAATAATGGATTGGGATAATATTAGTTAATATGTAACAATCATTTAACTGACAGCACCCATTCATTATATTATCTTTATTCTTCATTTAAAATTCAAGATTATGAAAACGAAAAATCTTTTTACAATTTTATTTTTATTTATTGGAGTTACTCTATTTGCTCAAAACTCTGATGATAAAAAAGTGATACAAGATGCTCAAAATGCTAAAAAAGCTTTTATTGAAGCAAACCCTAGTCTTCAATCCTATTTTGATGATGCCAAAGCTTATGTTATTTTCCCAAATGTAGGTAAAGGTGCAATTATCGTAGGAGCAGCATCAGGAAATGGTGCTGTTTATGAAAGAGGCGTTTTAGTAGGGATGGCAAATTTAAAACAAATGGACATCGGAGCTCAAATTGGCGGAAAGGCATTTAGCGAAGTAATTTTCTTTAGAACTGATAAAGCCGTACAGGATTTCATGAGTGGTGACTATAAACTCGCTGGAAATATTTCTGCTATTGCTGCTGACAAAAGCTCTCCAACTATAAATTTAAAGTACGATAATGGAATTGCCGTATTCACTCTTCCAAAAGAAGGTTTAATGGCCGAAGTATCCGTTGGAGGTCAAAAATTGGAATACAAGGCGTTTAAATAAAACATCGATTCCTCGGATTTTTATAGAGAAATTACACAAAAGCACCCATTTTGAAAAATAATCAAATGGGTGCTTTTTTATTCAGATCATTTATTCACAGAAAAACAACGACTAATTATCAAATCTATCTACCACTTAAATTTAATACCTTTGAGCAAACTGACGATTTCCTATGACAATTGAAAATGACCTAAAGGAACGCATCAAGGAGCTTACCTGTCTGTACGAGGTTTCTTCAATCATCGTAAACAACGACTATAAGGAATTGGACAAAACAATCTATTCCATAGCCTTGAGCATCCGAAGAGCTTTGCAGTTTGACCACGACACCATCGTTGAAATACATTCCGGTCCCTTCCATCTTATTTCCTCTGCCCTGCCTCGAAATAGTGTAATAATTAAGAGTGACATAAAGGTTTTTAACGAGCCGAAAGGGTTTATCAAAATCCATTATCCCGCCAACAAATACAAGCAAGACGATTTTTTAAAAGAGGAGATAATTCTTCTCAAGACTGTGGCTGTCAATATTGGAGATTTATTGGAGCGAGCTGCCATTCATGAAAACGAAGCCGTAGTAAAAAGAAAAATGGAGCACGCCGATCGTCTGAGTATCTTAGGGGAAATTACGGCTGGAATAGCGCACGAACTCAATACGCCACTTGCAAACATCTTGGGTTTTGCAGAATTGCTCAAAAACAAGGAAAATCCCGACTCGCAAAATGGTAAGGATATTGAAAAAATAATAAACAGTGCAATTTATTCACGCGAAGTAGTAAAGAAACTGATGTTCTTCGCATGTGAAATGCCACAAAATATGATGGAAGTAGACATTGTTCCTGTGGTTAGGGATGCGATGAATCTGCTGGATTCCACTTTCACTAAAAAAGAAGTAAGATATAAAGTGAACCTTCCAGAAGAAGAAGTATTGTTGAAAGTCGATACCATACAACTCACGCAGGTAATTTTCAATTTGGCGTTAAACGCGATATACTTTTCACCAAAGAATGGATTGATTAAATTGCGATTAACGCAAACTCCGAAGAGGATAATCCTTAAAATTTCGGATGAAGGGCCAGGAATCGAGCAGGGAAATATTGAAAAGATTTTTCAACCATTTTTCACAACAAAAGGTGTGGGAAACGGTTCGGGGCTAGGCCTGAGCGTTGTACATGGGATCATAAAAGGCCATCGCGCGAGTATCGAATACAAATCGAATAATCCTACGGGAGCCATTTTTACCATTACTTTTCCAAAACAACAATAACATGCTTCAGAAGGAAAACATATTGATTGTGGATGATGACATCGGGATCTTGGAATTACTCCAACGGCACTTGCATTCTATGGATTATCACACCTTTAAAGCGGTTTCGGTAAAAGAAGCCGTTGTAATTCTGCGGGACACCGAGATAGATTTATTGATTACCGATTTGAAAATGCCCGAAGTAGATGGCTTTGAATTAATCCAATTTGTTTCAGAACATTATCCCGAAATTCCAAAGTTGGTGGTAACTGGATATCCATCGGTTCAGGATGCGCTTTCGGCTATCAAATCGGGAGTAGTAGATTATCTTGTAAAACCTTTTACCAAGGCTGAATTGAAACAAGCCGTGCAAAAATCGCTATCATCTTCTTCAAAGAAAAAATCAGCCACTTCTTCTTCGTCTTCTAAAAAGTACAATGAAATAATTGGCGAAAGTGAACTTATTAGAAAGGTTATTCAAGTAATAGACCGAGTTAAGGATAACAAAGCTACAATATACATCAGCGGAGAGAGCGGTACTGGTAAGGAACTCGTTGCGCGATCTATTCATTACAATGGAAAATTTTCTCGCGAACCTTTTATTGCTGTTAACTGTGGAGGAATTCCTGAAAATCTTCTAGAATCCGAACTTTTTGGATATGTGAAAGGCGCCTTTACTGGAGCGGATGACAGCAGGGAAGGGTTTTTTCAAGCAGCCGAAGGAGGAACTATTTTTCTAGATGAAATAGGGAATGCTTCCTTGGGCGTACAATCTCGATTGTTGCGCGTTCTCCAAGAAAAAGAAATAGTAAAAGTTGGAGCTCGGAAAAGTGAGAAAATCGATCTGCGTGTTATTGCAGCCACCAATAGCGATTTAAAGGAAATGGTTGCCAAAGAAACCTTTAGGGAGGACCTTTACTATCGCCTTACCGTGGTGGAAATTCAAGTGCCGCCACTTCGAGATAGAAAGGAAGATATTCCACTTCTTGCCGATAGATTTCTCTTCAAATATGGTAACGAATATAAGGATCGCTATGTTACAGTAGATCCAGAAGCCAAAGTCCTGATACAACGATATGACTGGCCTGGAAACATTCGCGAATTGGAAAACGTAATTCAGCGAGCCGTGATTATGTGTGATAGAACCATAGGCGTTAAAGATCTTCCTGAATCCTTAAAATATCAAATTGATTTTCCAAAAGAAGGATTGCTACCATTAAAGGAAATAGAGAAAAAGTATATCCAGAAAGTGTTGCTGGCAACAAATAACAACCAAACAAAGGCTGCGGAGATTCTTCAAATAGATCGAAAAACTCTAAGAGGTAAGATACGGGAAGAGTGATTGGTTTTTGCTAACTTATGAGTTTTTTAATTTGTAAAATTTATAAATCAACAAATTTTAATTTTAAGAAACTAAATTAGAAATATTCCAATTCACAGGTGTTTTTTTATTATCACTGGAAAAGGAGTTTTAAGTATTTACTCGATGATGAGCAAAATAAATGCTAAAAGCCCTAGCATTGCAAATGGCGCAGTCGAGTATTTATTGTTAAAATAAATTGTGGGTCACAAAGTTCGCAAATCACTTATTCCTTATTCAAACAAAAAAATCCTCGTTTTTAGCTCTCTAGCTGGCAACGAGGATTTCAATATATTTAAAGAAACTTAAGTTTAAAATACCATACAATCCAACTTCTCCTTTAAAGGAAGCTGAACAGCATAATAAGGCTCGTTCAATTCTTCAGGAAGCGGTTTCGAAAACGGAGTGTCATCTGAAAATGGATCTACTTCCTTTCCGTGTTTCCAGTAGCGATAACAAACATGTGGTCCGCTGGTATTTCCTGTCATTCCTATCCATCCAATTACATCTCCTTGGCTTACGTGCTGACCTACTTTCACATTTCTAGCTTTCATGTGTAGGTATTGGGTTTCATAAGTTCCACTATGGCGGAGTTTTACATAATTCCCATTGCCACCCCGATATTCAGATTTTGAAACCACGCCATCTGCTGTAGCCAAAATAGGCGTTCCCACTGGAGCGGCAAAATCGGTTCCACGGTGTGGCCGCAATTTGTAGCCATAGTATTTTATTCTTCGGTTGAGATTATATCGAGAGGAGATTCTACTAAATTTAACTGGAGATTTTAAAAATGCTCGTTTTAGGTTATTCGCCGCCTCATCATAATAACCTGATATTTTTTCAGGTGAATTTGAATCAAATTTAAAGGCGTACAAGGGTTTGCCTCGGTGTTCAAAATACGCTGCTTTTATTTCCTTCAATCCAGCGGGAATGGTATCATCTATAAACTTTTCAGTATAAATAACCTTAAAACGGTCTCCCGGCTGCAGTTTGAAAAAGTTCACGGTCCACGCGTAAATATTTGCCAATTGATCGGTCATATAGGGACTGAGGTTTTGCTCCTCCATCGTGGCGGAAAGCGAACTTGTAATTACACCCGAAGCTTCTCGCTCCTCGAAACGCACAGGTTTTTGGCGGTTGTTTATGGAAATGGAATCGCGAAAATCCACCACGGCATAATCTATCTTGTTGGCTTCATAAATAAAAACCTGGGTGGCATTGAGGGAATCTCTTGAATTCAGTAGTACATAAGGTTTGCCAACCACAATTTTTCTGACGTCAAAACTATCGCGAAATTTGGTTGCCACCTCCATTATTTTGTCTTGAGAAACCCCGTTGGCAAAGAGAATGTCGCCAAAAGTGTCACCAGCTCTAATCGTATCACGAATTACGTTAAAGTCATTCAGTATGTAGCCGTACTGCTCTATTTTTAGTTCCTCTACAACAGTTGGGAGGTCATCGTTTTCATTCGTGCCTTTATCACATCCTATAAAAAGTAAAATGGAAAATGCTGCTAAAATTAATTTCTTCAATTCAGGAAAATTTCAATATTATAAATCATTATTTCGCTATTATTTTAAAAGAGTGTTGCAATCCCTTAAACTCGGTTAATGTAGCTTTGAGGGAGCCCACGGCTAAATTGGCCTTTATAAGTAACGGAATTTTATTGTCATCATCACTTATCCAGACTGTTAGACTTTCTTGCTCCTTAAAAACACGACCCGACTGAACATAAGGTCGAAAAATCAGCGTTCGCACTTGGCCAAAATTAGTATCTAAAACTTCCCTACCAAGGAATTTTAACTGGAATTTAAAATTTTCTTTATCAAAAAACATACTCATCTCCATAACATCTCCTTCTTTCAGGTTTTCGGTATCCAAATTATTCCGTAAATAATAAAAAGCTGAAATCATATCCTGCGTTTCCGCTGGAAAGGAAAACACTGAGGTTTCATTGTACTTCTTATCGTTTACAGTTGCTCTTCTCGATCGATGATCAAAATCGACTTCAATATCTTTTGTATAACCTCCTTCATCAATCTTCCTTATAAATCTATAGGGAATATTCTTTTCTCTATCAATATAGGATTGATAATCATCCTTCACTTTAAAAAACCATCGAGAAACACCTACCGTTTCGCCAAAACCGCGCACATGATACACGTCCTTTCCTTTGAATGTTGTACTCTTAACCTCGAGGCTAGCATATCCGGCTGTAACAAACCCATAATGGACTCTAAACTTAAACCTTTCTCCATCTCCGTAAGCCTTTTTTTGTGCAAAGGATAACGAAATAATAAAAAGAAACAAGAGGGTAGGAAGTATTTTCTTCATAAGGGTAAAGAGATCTGTTTTTTGAGAAAATTGCAATTACTGTTCCAAAAATAAATAGATAGGTCTTCCTATTCATAAGGGCCCAAGAAAAGGATTAAAACAATCTCCAGTATTTCTTGAGCCCTTATAGAATCATTAACTTTTGAAAAGTTTACAAGGTACCCCTTTGGGCTTGCTCCCGCTCTATGGATTCAAAAAGAGCCTTAAAGTTTCCTGCGCCAAAGCCCTTTGCACCCATTCGCTGGATAATTTCAAAGAATAGTGTAGGTCTATCTTGAACAGGTTTTGTAAAAATCTGCAATAGATAACCCTCCTCATCAGCATCAATTAGAATCGACAATCTTTGAAGTTCTTTAATGTCTTCCTTCATTATTTTCATGTGGTCGCCCAACCTACGTGGAATATCATCATAATATGCCTGCGGTGGAGGAGGTAAAAACTCTACTCCACGAGATCTTAAATCGGCTACAGTTTTAATAATATCATCGGTAGCGACAGCAATATGCTGTACACCTGGGCCTTCATAGAAGTCTAGATATTCCTCAATCTGAGATTTTTTAACTCCTTTCGCAGGTTCATTGATAGGAAATTTAATTCTACCATTGCCATTGCACATTACCTTACTCATTAGAGCAGAATATTCGGTAGTAATTTGCTTGTCATCAAAGGAAAGGAAATTCACGAATCCCATTACATCCTCATACCACTTTACCCAAGTATTCATTTCGCCCCAGCCCACATTACCAACCATGTGGTCAACAAATTTGAAGCCTGTGGATGCAGGGTTATAATCGGATTTCCAAGCTCTAAATCCAGGAAGGAATTCTCCTTTATAATTTTTTCTTTCAACAAAAAGATGAACGGTTTCTCCATAGGTATAAATTCCACTGCGTACCACCTCTCCATGCTCATCTTTTTCAACTGTGGGTTCCATAAAACTTTTAGCCCCTCGTTTGGTAGTCTCTTCATAAGCCGATCTTGCATCTTCAACCCAAAGAGCAATAATCTTTACGCCATCACCATGTTTTACGATATGATCGTTTATAGGAGATTTACTTGTCAACGGTGAAGTCAAGACAAGGCGGATTTTATCCTGCTTTAGCACATAACTTACTGTATCTTTGGACCCAGTTTCTAATCCTTTATATGCATAGGATTGAAACCCAAACGCAGTCTTATAATAATGCGCCGCCTGTTTGGCATTTCCTACATAGAATTCTACGTAATCTGTCCCCAACAATGGCAGAAAGTCTTCTGCTCCTTCAAAAATTTTTTCAAGGCCATACTCGACCGATTTTATCTTTTCACTCATAATTTAATTTTTCTAATTTCTCGTTTATTCTAATTTAACAGATTTTCAACTTTTAAATCTTCATCCAAGTCCTTTCAATAAATACCTTATTCTTGTATTAATTAATCAAAATACTCATTTCATTTGTGTTTTGTGAACGCGCAATATTCGTCTACTAAACTACACATTTCCTTAATTTCTGAAGTGTTGAATTTTCTCGATTTGATTCACAACAATCGATAAATTTCAAAATTTAGCTCTTCTATTAACTATCCTATATGAATATAAATTGGTAAATATTTATTGCTATTGAAGCAAAAACGATTTCCCTTTCTGATTAATATTGTTCGTTTACATTTCGAAACTGATTTTTACTGATAACTGCAACTGCCCAATGGCAACCATTTATTCAAGCCAACTCTGATAATATGTTCCATCAGAAAGTTTAATCCCATCCTCGGTTACCTGAAGGGGTTTAAATGTATCAACCATAACGGCTAGCTCATCGGTTTTTGTCTTACCTATACTCCGTTCAGCTGCTCCTGGATGTGGTCCGTGTACAATTCCTGCAGGATGAAGAGTAATCTGTCCTTCCTTAATATCATTGCGGCTCATAAAATCACCATCTACATAATATAACACCTCATCGCTGTCAATATTGCTATGGTTGTATGGAGCTGGAATACTATCGGGATGATAATCGTATAAACGCGGGACGAAACTACAAATAACCATGGCATTCGTTTCAAATGTTTGGTGAACTGGTGGTGGTTGATGAATACGTCCAGTTATTGGCTCAAAATCGTGGATGGAAAAAGCATAGGGATAGTTATAACCATCATATCCCACTACATCAAAAGGATGTGTGGCATAGACCATTTCAAAAATATCATCGTTTTTTTTCACCTTAACAACAAATTCTCCTTTTTCATCGTGTGTTTCGAGCTGTTGTGGCTTTCTGATGTCGCGCTCACAATAAGGCGAATGCTCGAGCAATTGCCCAAACCAGTTTCGATATCTCTTGGGCATATAAATGGGATGACGTGAGTCCACAATAAAAAGCCTGTTGTCTTCGGTATCGAAATCTATTTGGTAAATAATTCCGCGAGGGATTACCAAATAATCTCCATATTTAAAATCGAGGTTTCCCAAAAAGGTACGCAGTGTACCACTACCTTTATGAATGAAAACTACTTCATCCGCATCGGTGTTCTTATAGAAATAATCACGTAGCGATTCCTGAGGCGCTGCGAGAATAATACTACAGTCACTATTGGTTAACACAGTTTTTCTACTGCTTAAATAATCCTTCTCCGGTCTAACACCAAAACCATTTAGCCTAAGAGACTGCATATTATTGGCATTCGCAATTTTAGGTGCTACAGTATATTGTTTTCTGATGTCCAATAATTGCGTGGGACGATTCTCGTGATAGATATTACAATACATCCCATCAAAACCAACGGTTCCAAAGAGTTGTTCAGAATATAGACTTCCATCCGGTTTCCGGAATTGAGTATGACGTTTAGGCGGAATTTTGCCTAGTTTATGATAGAAGGGCATAATTTCAGTATTTATCACACAAATATCGGAAAAATATCGTTGGAAGAAGACCAAGATTTTGCCAAATCAATCTTAACCAAAAGGGATTCGAGCCGACTTTGGAGGTTTGGATAAATTATGATTTGGATTTTATCCTAAATAAAAGAGAGGAGAGCCCAGACTGGGCTCTCCTCCATTTATTAAATAATGAACACGTTAAAATGTTCTGAACTTAAGGAGTTTTAATCCTTCAGCCCCTTTATGCGCTTGCGCAGTCCGATACAGGCTCCGGCAATAAGACCAAGGGTCAAAAAGCCATCTATAGGTGCATCTGGGATGTTTGCGTCACCTCCAGGAAGTGTTATCTGCGCATTAGCCGTCATACCGCCAACAAGTAGGAGGCCGATAAAAAGCAACTTCACTTTCTTACTAATGGTTCTATTTCTATTTTTCATACTATTGATTTTAGTTTTCATTTACTTGCTTTTTCAGATTGCTTATTCCTTTATCAGTCGGTAAGTTTGGGCTTCCCCACCGTGTTTTAGGGTCACCATATAAACGCCAGAAGCGATATTTCCGCCCATTGGAACCGTTACCGTATTGGCTCGGCACTCCAAGGATTGTTCGAATATCATTCGGCCGCTAATATCGCTGATACTTACCATCAATTGCTCGCCGTTCAATCTTGGCGCGTTGATGTAGAATTTATCTGAATTTAGTGGGTTCGGGAACAAATGGATACCTGCAAGCAGATTATTATTGTTCACTCCCAATCGCTCTTCAGTACGGATAGAGAAACGGTCGGTAGCAATGCTCATGCCATTACTAGCATCAACAGTGAAACGGTACGAATTTTCTCCAGCTTCCAAAAGGGTGCTGGTACCAGTGAAATGATCGCTCAGGTAAAGGAAAGCATTCTCCAAACCATCAACAGTCAGTTTTAAGGTGTAATCCTCACTCTTATATCCGCTGGTGTACAATGGATATACTTCGGCAGGTTGTGGCATTGCTCTGCGCTCTAAACTCAAATAAGTGCCTTGGTGATCAATACCTAAGTTCTCGTAGAAGTTCATAGGCTTCACAGCGTCAGCGAGGGTAAGCCCACTGTCGTTGCCTTCGGCAAATATTATCCCGAAGCTATCGTGTACTGAGCCTCCGTTGTTGAAGTTGTCAGTAGTATAAAGCTGCACAGTTAACATGTTACTCGCTGTCAATGGACGGGAAGTTGTAGTAAACTCAGATGGAGCCTTATTTGTCTCTTTAAATACTACCGATGATGCACCTGCAGCAGCCGTTGATACTTGTGCGGCTTGTCCTGGCTGTAAATATTGATTCGCAGCAGATCCAGATGTGTTAGTACCTAATGGTAGGGCTACGGTTACATACGCTCCGTGGACTCCAAGGCTTGGGTCATACACATAGTAATGACCAGTGTTCAGGTTGGTAGAACCATTAGCTATAGAGAACACTTCGTTAAGGTCTACTGCGCTCTGATAAGGGTTTCCAAACATCGCAAAGTTTCCTGCCGCTGTTGTGGCAAAACTCTGAGTGTTGGTACCTTTAAATAGAGTACCCGTAGCGCGAAGCACTGTTGAACCTGCAGCAAGATCATCACTTAGGTCAATGGCTCTACTTCCTCTAACGAATAATAGATAAGGATTCCCTGCGGTCAAGGTGTTCACATCAGTATTAAGTACTGCTTGGAACTGTTGCGCAGCCACATCTACGGTGAAAATAGAATAGTTACCTGTGACTGTAGCATCAAAACCGTTGGCACCAGTAGTGCTTCCAGTAATATGCGTTCCGAAACCTGGATTGGGGTTATTTGTGGCACCGCTTGCACCTTCCTGCCAGTTGGCATGGATGGAATTTGCAGTTGTAACGGCACTACTTACCATTCTGTACGAACGCTTGTTTTGCATATACCGTTGTACTGTGGCATTTCCTGTAATTGTCGAGGTAGCGGGTACTGCAGCAAGTGCTCCATTTCCATTAGCATTGCTCACGAACACTAGGTTACCATTGTTAACAATATTACCAAAGAGATTCAATACGCCCTCAATGTTCAAGGTTGCGCCGCTCTTCACGGTAATATTTTTAACTTCAATATCTCCGGTAAAGCTTGTTACGCCATTAACAACCATGATATTACTATTGGAATCTGCGTCGTCATTTGGGTCACTTGGTAACCAAGTTCCATTATTATATACAAATCCGTCAAATCCATTATCATGTACTTCAAGACCGAATGTACCAGTACCAGAACCATATCCATCAATTTGGACATAATAGGTCGCTCCTCCAGATAAACCTGTCATTGTGGCTATAGATCTCCAGTTATGGCCAACTGCTCCACCCCCATCTTGGTCACAACCTACTTGTGCTCCCAAAGTTGTAAGATCCGCACAGTCTGTTGCTTCTTCATAAACGGTTAATTGAGTGTCATTTAATGTTCCACCTGCGATATCAGTTGTAACGGTTACGTTTCCACTAGCAGGAGCTACAAAACTAAACCACACTGTTTGGATGGTACCATTTATTAAACAACTACCTAAAGTTTCATTAGGTTCAGCAGTTGCGCCAACAGTAGTATAAGCATCTCCAGCAGAAGTTGCTCCCACTGTCAATGGAATTGCATCACAAAGGTTGTCATTAGCTATAAGCGTACCGAAGCTTACAGGACCTGCCCAAAGACTCAAATCTCCACCACAATTGGCTTGCACATAAAATTGGTATTGAGCACCTGCATCCAAACCAGTGATTTGGAAAGATTCTGTATTGGAAGATCCAACATTAACAGTTTCAACTTCTGGATCAAAACTAGGGACTCCCCAAGCAATATTCCAAGATGCCTCAGTACCTCCTGCTGTCCACTCAATATCAGCGGTATTTTGGGTTACAGCTGTTGTAGCCAAAGTTGTTGGTGCTGGACAAGTGGGCGCAACAATAATGTTTATTTCATCTACATATAGATTTAACAAATTTTGAGCAGAATAGGCATTAAATCCAAAATAATAAACACCATCTGTAGCTACAGTAAAAATCAATTCTTCTACAGTAGAACCCGTTTGTTGAATAGCGGGGTAATCTGCCAATGGGTTTGTCATTGCAGTAGATATCGGAGTGGTTCCATAGGCAACCTTCATACTTTCGGAATACGTGGTGGAATTGTTACCATACCTATATGAGATTTGGTATGAAGTACCAGCTACTAAATTTATACCCTGAGTGTAGAACCAAGCATTTGCTGAATTTGAACTATTATACCCATATTTAAGCACTTTTCCAGTGAACCCACCAGAAGAGTAGCTTGCTGTTACCCAGTTATTACCTGTGCCAACATTCTCTCTAGAAGTACAGGAAGGAAGAGCAGGTACCGTTGCGGTCTCAAAATCCATAACATAAGGAACACTTGTAGATGAACATTGGGTTGTGAAACTTACAGGTCCTGCCCAAGGGCTCTCATCACCGCCACCGCAATTGGCCTGTACATAAAATACATATTGTGTATTTCCAGTTAGACCAGTGATTTGGAAAGATTCTGTATTGGAAGAGCCAATATTAACAATTTCAACCTCTGGGTCAAAACCAGGAGCTCCCCAAGCAATATTCCAAGCAGTTTCAGTATTACCTGCGGTCCACGCAACATCTGCTGTTGTTTGGCCCAAAGCAGTTGTTGCCAAAGCTGTTGGCGGTATACAGGTTGGGGCAAGATTCACACTTACATCGTCTATGGATATATAGTTAGGAGTGAAATTTAAAGTTGCTTTTATACCTATATAATACACCCCATCAGTCGCAGGTATAAAAAAGCCTGAGAACTCTTGGTAATCACCACTTGTTACTGCGCCTGATGTAACAATAGCATTAGTCATTGCCGCTGCATTGTTAGCGGTTCCAAAGGCTGCATCAACGGTGGCTCCCGAAGTAGCATTCTGTCTTGCATAAAATTTCAACTCATAGGCCGTTCCTCCTGTAAGATCAAGAGGATAAAAGATCCAGTCTGTGTTACTCCATTGTAAGCTGATGTTAAAACTACCTGTTCGCGGAGTCCTATTATTGGTTGTAATGCTGCTGTTGGCAGTCCATACGCCTGCACCTGCAACACTTTCCTGAGACCAGCACCCTCCAAGGGCAGTCTGATCTGTAGTTCCAGTTTCAAAACCATCCATGAATGGAATGGTTCCAGGGATACAGCTTGTCCGGAATGCTACTGGTCCTGCCCAAGGGCTGGAAGTGGCACCAATGCCAATGCCACATTTAGCTCTGGCGTAAAATTCATAAGCTGTATTCGGAGTTAAGCCGGTCAAGGAGGCGCCTGTAGCGTTCCCGTTAGCTGTCGCACCAGAAGTGTTAGGATCAAAACCTGGTGCACCAAATTTAACGTTGTAAACGTTAGTAGAGGCATTGTCTGTCCAAGTAACATTTGCGCTGCTTGAAGTTACCGCAGCAACTGCTAGATCTGTAGGTTTTGGACATGTAGGTTGTTCGTGAATGCTTACATCGTCTATTGCCACATCGTCGTAAAAATCACCATTTGCAGGCTCATCAACGACAAAACGGATTTGAATGTTGCCCGTAATGGTCAACGCTGAAAGGTTCACTATAATTTCTTGCCAACCGCCATTTGTGGTGTTGGCGTTATTAGTGAACATATCATTGTTCCAAGCTGCACCATCAAATACATCTACAGAGAAAGCAACATTGGAATGACCTTCATTGTGACTTATCAAATAAAACGATAGCTCTGGCGTGGTCAAAGCGGATACATCAATAGGTGGTGTTATTAGGGTGGTGCCTTGGCTGTCTGGGGTTGAATCATCTACCCATGCAAAATAGCCGCCACTTGGAGTAGTACCAGTGATTGTGCCAGCGTTACCTATATGCTGACCCGCACCGCTATTGCTAAACTTCCAAGGTTCATTATTGGTAGCACCTTGTGTCCAACAATTAGGGATTGTAGCTGAAAAACCTTCAGTCCAAGGTGCAATTACGGCACCACAGGCTGTGGCAAAAGCTTTTGGGCCTACCCAAGCACTATCATCACCTGCACCACAATGGGCTTGTACATAATATTCATAATTACTGCTTGCATTTAAGCCCGTAATTTGGAAAGATTCGATATTGGAAGTGCCAACATTAACAACTTCCGCTTCATGATCAAAACCAGGAACTCCCCAAACAATATTCCAAGAGGATTCAGTAGCACCAGCGGTCCAACTGATGTTGGCTGTAGTGGTTGCTACGGAGTCAGTGACCAAAGCTGTTGGTGGCAAACAAGAAGGTGGTGCTGTTACATTGATATTAAGATCAACAGTAATCCCATAGCCACCAGAGTAGCAAGGATTCGGTGTAGCTTGCCCACTATCGGCAGTTCCAATTCGCATACGGTGAACTCCCATTGGCGCATTAGCCGGCATCGGGAATGACGCATCCAACGTTGTTGGTCTGCCATTTGTGGATACTCCAGTAAACAGTTTTTCGGAAGGTTCAAACGTCAAGTTGTCGTTTAAATCAACCCAGATATGGGTGTCATAAGTGTACCCTGTATCAAAGGTGATTTGTACATTGCTATTTACCCCTGCTGCTAAATCTACAGCGGATTGGCCTGTGAAATCTAAATAGGTTACATCACTACCCGCAAAATTGGTGCTACCCACTTGCACATTGGTAATCCCGTTATTGTCATTAGACGTTGGCACGGAAGCACAATAGCCAGTGTACACAGTTATGGGACCTGACCATATACTCATTCCGCTTCCACAATCGGCTTGAACATATACCTGATAATTGGTATTTGGGGTTAATCCTGTAATCTGATAAGATGGTGTAGACGAAATGTCGCTGCCAATATCCCCAACCTCTGGCGTATAACCAGGGGCGCCCCAAGAAATATTCCAGTTAGTTTCCGAACCGCCGGCTGTCCATGTAATATCAGCAGTATTCGGTGTTTTACCTGTAACGGCTATGGCCGTTGGTGCTAAACAAGAAGGTGGTGCACTTGTCTCCAATTGTAATGTGTTCACTGTAAAATACCAACCGGTTGCAGTAGGTGGAGAATTGGGATCAGCATTTACCCCATCGCTGGTATGAATTAATGAACGACCAACTTCTGAAGTGTCATTGAAGGCTCCGAAACCTGCTGTACAATTATAACCAGAAACATTTTCATCGATTGCTATAACCAAATTGCTGGTGCCATCCCAATTAAATCCAGGATTTAATGTAATTTCCATCCAGTTCCCTGCAGCAGGAATGGTAAGGGCCCCGGAAAACACTTGAGTCAATTGATTTCCAGCTACCCAGTCGCTAGCGCTAGTAAATTCCGTCTTGGATGTGTTGGCCATATATACGGTCCAATTGTTCCAGTTGGTATTTGGGGTTGAAGCTGTTTGATAATAAAACCGGATTTTACTAATATAATTGGTTCCTCCCTCTAAGGCCACATCCAGTTCATCAGCGAAATATAATTGCTGTGAGTAACTATAGTTGTTACAGGAGTTTATAGGTAAACTAGCAGCAAGTTCTAATGCACCTATTTGACCAGGGGTAGGTGCCATGAAGGAATACGTTGCCCATCCACTAAAACCGTTCGCATCACAATTTGACCTAACGTGTAGAAAATTTTCAACCGATGATTGAATTGCAACGCCTGATATGGTGGTGTTCGCGGTAGCTGTTCCAGCTGCAGGTGGTGTCGCAGAGGTGGTGACCGCATATTCATAACCGATAGGCGAAGATGGGCTCGCGGTCCAAGAGACATTAGCGGTATTAACTGAAGTTGGAGTAACTGCCAAGGCTGATGGTGCTACACAGGCAGGAATTGTTACGTTAACAGTATAGTCTTCAACTTCACCATAAGAAAAGGCACCACAAGGAGTAGGAGTAGAGGTATTCCACATTACACTTACTCGCATACGTGTATCTCCAGCAATTGCATTTGCTGGCACCGCTAAACTTAAGGTGTGAGGACCATTACTGGAAGTACTTGACACAATTGTATAAACCTCTCCAGGATCATCCAGAGTTCCATTCTGGTTCCAGTCGATAAATGCATAAACAAAATCCGAACCTTCAGCATTTATTGTTACTGACATTTGATTGGTTCCGCCAGCATCAACCGAAGCCACTTGGGTGGTAAAATCATTATATCCGGCATCATTAGACGTGGTGTTGTCAATTCCTGCGTATTTTACATTTGTAATGTACTCATAAGTGGTGCTACCACCCGACGAGGTGCAATAAGTTTGCGCATAACTCTGCCAAGAAACGGCGGACAGAAATAATGCCAAAAGAAATAGTACAGATTTTTTCATAATTGATTCATTTTGGTTAATATTCGCATTAAATTAGGGAAAAAAATATGTTTTTTGCGGATTTCCAATTTTAGTTAAAGGCCGAAATCCCTTAGATAGCCTTAAATTAATGGTTAATTTCATTTTATATAGCTGGTGTTGCTAATTTGGGGTAATATATAAATAATTTTTCAATTCCGTTATAGTTCTCCCAAAAATTACTTGATTTGTCATAAAAAAGAGCCAAATTATCCTTATCAACAACCAATTTCTAAAAAGACTAATACACCCTATTCAACCCCCTTTTTTTCTATTTGAATCTAAGCGAAATTAATGTTTCCATTTTTGCACACATGAGATTCTCTTGTAGAAATCCTAGAAGTTGAAGATGAAGATGAGAACTAAGACGAGGATTAAAACTTGGGAGAAATCCTAATAATTCTGAATTCTGAAATCTTAAAATCTATAGCCTAGGGCTACATACCATTCGTTTTTATCAAGCTCGGGTGAAAAGGAGTATTTTATTTCCATGGGGCCCAGAATGGTTTCAATTCCATATCCTATAAAATATCCGGTGTAGTCTATGCCATCAATCCACTGACCATCATCAAATAGATCATTTCCCACATTGGCAATATTCATTCCTATGTTTAGATGGTTTTTTCTTAAAATTTCATAATCTAACGTCAAGGTAGATTTTAGATAGGTATTTCCTCTAATCGCGATGGCGTCGTAACCAAAAAAGGGAATGATGTTATTCATTTCCTTAAATCCATACCCACCAAGGGCAAAATCGAGGGTGGAGGTTTCATTTCCGCCCAATTTGAATCCTCCCTCTGCGGTAAGGTGCATGGAGAAATGGTTCAACAGGGTTTGGGCATAACCCATTTTCGCCTTGGCTATGGAAAAGGGTCTAAAAGCGGTATTCATCCCGCGTGCCATAAGGTACCAATGAAAATCACCAGAGAAATAAACTCCTGTTTTTGGAAAAAAACTATTGTCGTAGCTATCGTATTTCAAAAACCCGAAGGCGCTGTAATAATTGGTACTTTCAAAAACCGTACGTGGCAGGTTGTTGCTATCTGTACCAATGGTTTCAGACAAATAGCGCAAATATTTATGCTCCGCACCCGCACCGAGGATAAAGGTTCTTCTGAAAACTGTTTCAAAATATAATTGGTTGGTAAAGTCACTGTATTTAATGGCCAAATTGTTCACAGGAAAAGGATTGCTAAACCCATCCTCTGTATCGGCACTGACGAAACTATACGGCACCCCTGTTTCAAAAAAGTGGTATTTAGAGTTGAAACCCACGCTCCAGTAATAGCCTTTATCTATATAATACTCAAAATTATAGCGCAGGTTGTCGCCCGCAATAAGGTCTAAGGAAGCAATGTCGTTGTTTGTGAGCAGGCGTTTTCGGGTGAGGTTTACTAAGGCTGCCGTTCGGAACAAATCGTCATAATGGATTCCGAAACGCAGAAACATCTGGGAATTATTTTCTTGAAGGTTAATCCGCAAGATATTCCGACCTTTCGCATCGGTCACAAATTTATAGTTTATACTCTGAAAATTGCCAGTGGCAGAAAGGTTATTGATCCCTTCACTAAATTCTGAATAAAGTAGCGTGCTGGGAGGTTTTAATTTTAATTTTCCCATTACATACCCTCGTGTATATTTTTCATTACCTTCAACTTCCACTATATCAATAACAATAGTATCTAATTTTTTAAATACCATTTCCTTTCTTTCAAAGGGTTTCTGACGTCGGGCTATCTCCTCCAGTTCGTCCATGTAAACCGTGGCACTTTCCGAACCTTCGTCAATAATATTACGGCCCTCATCAAAAGAAAGAACGCTGAAGTTCTTAATATCTGGGTGGATATATACATCTGTTTTTTTGCGCTTTTCGATCATATCATCAATGGTTCGAAAATTATTGATCTGCACCAATACCTGAAAAGCCGATTGCAATTGGTTGCGATTTTTTAAACTGTCCTGAACGTCCACTCCAATAATTAAATCCATTCCCTTGGCGCGAACCTCATCCACGGGGTAGTTGTTTACCACGCCCCCGTCTATCAAAACGGTGTCATTGATAATCACAGGTCTAAAAATGGAGGGCAGCGCCCCACTCGCCACAACCGCTTGGGGCAGGTATCCACGGTCTAGGATTACCTCTTTGCCCGATTCCATATCGGTCGCCACACAAAAGAAAGGGATGGGTAGCTGGCCGAAATCAGAAATATCACTCACGTGGCTGGTGAGTTTGGAAAGGAGGTTATAAATGTTTTGACCTTTTGAAAGCCCTGAAGGAAGACCTACTTTAAAATTTTCAAATGGCAGGATTAGCGCGTACTTTTCAGATTCTTGTTTTTCGTAAAAGGTTTTGGAGCCTCGCGGAATGTCATCCTGAATTAGGGTACCGAAATTGGTTTGCATAAAAATACTATCCAATTGCTTCGCGGAATATCCTGAAGCGTACAACGCGCCAATTATTGCACCCATACTCGTACCGCCAATATAGTCTATGCGGATTCCAGCTTCCTCAATCATTTTCAACACCCCGATATGTGCCAAGCCCTTGGCTCCACCCCCACTCAACACCAACCCAACCTTAAGGTCATCGGTTTTCCCCTCCTGTGAAAAGGAAATGCCCGCAACCATTACAAATACTATAAAGAGTATCTTTTTCATTGAATTTTTTTAAGAGATGATAGATGATTAGGAATTTGAAAAATATTATCGGTATACATGTCATTTTGTCTTGTCTCTTGGTTCTTGGCTCACAGCTAATGTCTCACCTCTACCCTTACCTCTTCTTCCCAAAATGTTGCACAATTTTCTTCGCCCGACTTGCGCCAACTACTTTCGAAAGTTCTTCAAGGCTGGCGGCGGCAATTCGTTTTTTGCTTTTAAAATAGCCTAAAAGTTCCACTATTGTCTTCTCGCCAATTCCAGGGATTGTTTCCAATTCAGTGTCCAAGGCTTGCTTGCTTCGCTTACTGCGGTGAAAGGTAATCCCAAAACGGTGTGCTTCGTTGCGCAATTGTTGGATTATTTTTAAAGTTTCACTTTTCTTATCCAGATAAAGCGGAATGGGATCGTCTGGATAGAACAGTTCTTCCAAACGTTTCGCTATTCCAATAATAGCGATTTTTCCACGTAATCCCAACTGGTCCAAACTTTTTAATGCTGATGAAAGTTGTCCCTTTCCTCCATCTATGATGATGAGTTGCGGCAATGGTTGCTCCTCCTCCAACAATCTTTTGTATCGGCGATAGACTACTTCTTCCATGGAAGCGAAATCATCGGGTCCTTCAACGGTTTTTATATTAAATTTTCGATAATCCTTTTTGCTGGGTTTTCCATTTTTAAAAACCACACAAGCCGCCACTGGATTGCTGCCTTGAATGTTACTATTGTCAAAACATTCGATATGACGGGGTTCTACGGAAAGCCGGAGATCCTTTTTCATCTGTGCCATAATTCGCTTTTCATGGCGCTCTGGATCCACTATTTTGGATTGCTTAAACCGTTCCATTCGGTAATATTTCGCATTCCTTTCGGAAAGATCAAGAATATGTTTTTTGTCGCCCAGTTTTGGGACGTGAGTTTTTATTTCTTCGCCTAAATCAATTTCAAAAGGAACATAGACTTCCTTCGAAAAGGAATTGAAACGCTGCCGAAGTTCGACAATAGCAAGCGATAGAAGTTCTTCATCCGTTTCGTCCAATTTCTTTTTAATCTCCAAAGTATGCGACCGAACAATAGCGCCGTGCGAGATCTGAAGAAAGTTGACATAGCCAAAACTTTCATCAGAAATAATCGAAAAAACATCTACATTATTGATTTTCGGATTTACTACCGTAGATTTGGATTGATAATTTTCAAGTATATCTATCTTCTCCTTGATGCGTTGGGCTTCTTCAAACTTCAACTCCTCGGAAAACTGCTGCATCTGTGTTTTGAATTTCCGCAACGAGTCCTTAAAATTCCCTTTCACAATATTGCGGATGGCCTCAATATTCTCCATATAATCCTTTTCAGTAAAAAGACCCTCGCAAGGACCTAAACAATTCCCTAAATGATATTCAAGACACACCTTAAATTTTCCCGCATTAATGTTCCTTTTTGAAAGATCGTAGGTGCAATTCCGCAATGGATAAAGCCCTTTTATCAAATCCATCAGAATATGGACGGTTTTCATACTTGTGTACGGACCGTAATATTCCGAACCGTCCTGAATTACTTGGCGCGTAGTGAATACCCGTGGAAAACGCTCCTTTTTTATGCAAATCCAAGGATAACTTTTGTCGTCCTTTAACAATACATTATACCGTGGTTGATATTTCTTGATCAGATTGTTTTCCAGCAGGAGTGCATCCGTCTCCGTTTCCACCACGATGTGTCGAATGGTGACAATCTTTTTTACAAGAATCCGGGTTTTGTTATTATCGAAGTTTTTGGTGAAATAGGAAGATACTCTCTTTTTGAGATTTTTCGCCTTGCCCACATAGAGTATCCTCTCGTCTTTATCATAGTATTGATAGACTCCTGGAGAATTTGGTAATGTTGAAATTTGGAGTGTTATCGAAGCATTGGCCATAGCCTCAAAGATACTGGAATGTATCTTTTATCTAAAATGATTTGGGAATGAAAATGAGAAAACAGGATTAAGGGTTGCAGCAGTCCTTTTTAGATGCTTTTATTCTGATTATCCGTAAAATCAACTAGTGCTGAGAAACTATTTTGTCATACGTCCTACGTCTTCTGGTCTTACTTCTATTTAATCACACCAACTGAAACAGCTTTCCTGGCAAAGGCCGTATCACTCCTTTTAGCTCCATATTCATCAAAATGGTTGCAACCTTGAAAACGGGCAGACTGCATTCGAGGGCGATGATGTCTAACATTTCCTTTTCCTTATCTTTCAAAAACCGATAGATTATTTTTTCTTCCTCATCGAGTTCCACAAATAGTTGTGTCTGTCGTGGCTTTTTAGCGTCCTTTAACTCCCAACCCAGTTGATAGATAATATCCGCAGCATTTGTCAGTACTTGCGCTTTCTGTTGTTTTATTAAATTGTTGCAACCTTTACTTTGTGCATCTGTAGCCCTTCCCGGAAGTGCAAAAACCTCACGATTATAGGAATGGGCGATATCTGCAGTGACAAGACTTCCTCCCTTCTCAGCGGATTCAATAACGATGGTAGCTTCTGAAAGACCCGCGATAACTCGGTTTCGTTTTAAGAAATTCGTTTTGTCAAACTTGTCGCTGCTCCAGAATTCCGTGAAGAATCCTCCGTTTTCCTCTATGCTTTTATTGTGTCTTTTATGATCTTTTGGATAGGTTTGGTTCAGGCCGTGCGCCAAACAAGCTATCGTTTGCAACTTGTTCTCGATGGCTGCTTTGTGAGCGCAAATATCCACACCATAAGCCAAACCCGAAACAATCACTGGATTTAATGGAGACAGTTCTTCTATAAGATTTTGACAGAAAGCGTTTCCATAACTCGTTATTTTTCGCGTGCCCACAATGCTGATGATTTTCTTATTGACCAAATCGATATTGCCTCTTTGGAAAAGTAGAATTGGGCCGTCCAGACAGTGTTTCAGTTTTTCTGGATAATTTTTATCCTGAAAATAACTCCACTCCACATCATTGTCTTCAATATATTTAATTTCATCATCTGCCTGTTCCAATTGCTGTTTCACATTGATATCCTTTAAACGAAAAACTCCGATGCCCTCCACTTTAGCGAGATTGCTTTTTTTCTCATTAAAAACCCCTTCGGCAGAACCCACTTTCCGCAAAAGTTTCTTCGCAGAAATATCCCCGAGATTTGGAATCTTTTGTAAAGCAAGCGTATAGCGCAGTTCGTTTTTCGAAAGCATAGCGATGAAAGTTAGCGGGGAGGAAATTTAAAAATACAATAATTTTCGTTGTTAATAAATTCCAAAAACAAAAATTGGATAGCATTTAAAAAGAGTTAACTTTGTTTTCATGCAACTTTCCACCTACATCGCCGACTTATTATACCGCTACGAATGCGTTATAATCCCTGGTTTCGGCGCCTTTCTGACTCGAAATCAATCTGCTCAGATAGACGAAACCACCAATACGTTTTACCCACCTTCCAAGGTCTTATCCTTTAACAAACAGCTTCAAGTGAATGATGGTTTGTTGGCAAATTATGTTGCCTCAGTGGAAAAATGTAGTTATGAAATGGCGCTTAACAAAGTGCGAAACTTTTCTGCTCATTTAAGCTCTGAATTACTTGATGGGAAATCAGTTTCTCTTAAGAATATTGGAGAATTTTCATTGAACGAAGAACGCTCAATCCAATTTGAGCCAATCCATAAACAAAATTTTAGCACTTCGGCATTTGGACTTTCGAGTTTTGTTTCTTCACAAATCATCCGTAAACCGAAAGAAGTCCCTGTTTCTAAAACAGAAGACAAAGTACCTATTTCGCTCGAAAAAAGAGCTACAAGACCTTATTTAAAATACGCTGCCGTTGCTGCAATTGCAATTTTAGCAACTGGCTTTGGCGGCATGAAACTTTACGAAGGCCAAGTTCAGGAGTACAATTTTGCGGAGCGTCAAAAAGCTAATTCACTTGTAGAAAACCAGATTCAGGAGGCAACTTTTGTAATTGCCAATCCATTGCCGGTAATAAATCTTCAACTTCCAAAGCAACTTGGGCAGTACCAAATTGTGGCTGGAGCCTTCAGAATGGAGGAAAATGCCGATAAAAAGTTAGCACAATTACGCAAGAAAGGATATTCCCCTGTAAAAATTGAAGCAAATCGCTATGGCCTACATCAAGTATTGTATGCGAGTTTTAAGGATAGAAATGAAGCTATAAATAAGTTACGTGAAATCCAACGCAACGAAAATCCTGATGCCTGGTTATTAGTACAGGAGATTAAATAGTTTCTAGGATTTCTAAAGCTATAAGTTGAAGTTCTTCTCAATACTTATAAGTTAATTTGAGAGTACTCGATTATTCTTGTTGATTTTTCACTTCTCTTTTTATTCTTCGGTATCTTTGCGAAAAATTGTTAAAAATGACACCCAAAACCCCAAGTGAATCACTCACTATCGTTACCGATTTAGTCTTGCCAAGTGAAACCAATCCTATTGGCAATATGTTCGGTGGCGAATTGCTAGCCAGAATGGATCGCGCAGCAAGTATTGCCGCCCGTAGACACAGCAGACGAATTGTGGTCACTGCGTCAGTGAACCACGTGGCGTTCAGCAAAATGATTCCCCTAGGAAGTGTAGTTACCGTTGAGGCGAAGGTTTCAAGGGCTTTTAATAGTTCTATGGAAATATTCATGGACGTATTTATCGAAGACCGTGAAAGCGGGGAACGCAGTATTTCCAACGAAGCTATTTACACCTTTGTGGCCGTAAATGAATCAGGTAATCCGGTAAGGGTTCCTGAAATAATCCCAGAAACAGACCTTGAAAAGCAACGTTTTGAAGCTGCGCTTCGCAGAAAACAATTGAGCCTAGTATTGGCAGGAAAAATGAAACCAAGCGATGCCACAGAATTAAAGGCATTATTTAAATAGGGAACGCTCAAAACCCCTCGCTCGGGCGAAATAAAACCTCCTGTTAATTTATAATTAATGAACAGCAGGGCATTTACTCTTTATCGCTAAATTGCACTCCCAATAACCTTCTATGAACATTGCCATCCTTTCCCGTGGGGAAGCCCTATATTCAACAAAAAGTCTTTTCAGTGCCGGGGAAGCTCGAAACCACACTATGGAGATTTTCGATCCATCCTATTGTAACCTCGCTATCGAAAACGGGAAACCTGTTCTATATTTTGAAGGTGAAAAAGTGGATAGCGTAAACGCCATAATTCCCAGAATTGGAGCTTCAAACACTTATTTTGGAGCCAATGTAGTGCGTCATTTTGAAGCCATGGGCGTTTTTACCGTAGCCTCTTCTGAAGGAATCTTAAACAGTCGCAATAAATGGACTTGTTTTCAAATATTGGCCAAGAATCAAATTTCCATCCCAAGAACGCTTTATGCGTCCTATTTTGAATATGAACAGCAATTGGAAACATTCGGAGGAAAACCAATCATTATCAAGCTATTGGAAGGCACCCATGGCGAAGGGGTAATCTTGACCGAAAGCCGTCAGAATGCTTTATCCACAATCGAAACCTTGACCGCCACAGGCACTAAATTTCTACTTCAGGAGTATATTGAAGAAGCAAAAGGAGCCGATGTTCGGGCCATAGTAGTAGATGGGGTTGTCGTCGCGGCAATGAAGCGAAAATGCAAAATTGGCGATTTTAGAAGTAACTTGCATCGTGGAGGCTCTTCGGAGAAAATCACCTTATCCTCCGCAGAAGAAAAAATAGCCATTAGTGCAGCAAGGGCAATGGGACTAGGGGTTTGCGGCGTAGACATCCTTCAATCAAAAAAGGGCCCTCTAATCTTGGAAATAAACAGTACACCTGGCCTAGAAGGAATTGAAACTACTTCCGGCAAAAACATTTCCAAAAGTGTGATCGGTTATATTGAACGTATGAGGTTTAAGTGATCAGTGTTCAGTGGTCAGTATTCAGCCTAAAACAGGGACGTACATCGTACATAGTTCTCTGTTCTCTGTGCTTTGTTAATCCTCAAAAATTTGTTTGGAATTTGAATTTTATCTGTTTTTTGGAATTTCGAGTTTATATTATTTACCTTGCAATAACCAAATGATTTTATATTGAAATCTTCACGATCAATTTTTAGCGCATTGATAAATTGCAAGGTAGATTTTCCCTACCTGTAATGGAAAAATTGGCGTATGATCTTCAAGGAATAAATAACAAGGCCAGATGAAAAGAAATATAGGAAGAATAGATAAAGCTGATTTTCCGCTTCTGAATTTATTTGATATAGAAATGAAAATAGACACGGGAGCTTATACTTCTTCCATTCACTGCAAAAATGTAAAAGTAGAGGACGGCTATTTAAAGTGTAATTTTCTGGATGAGGAGCACCCTCGATATCATGAAATGGAAATCGTCTTTGATGAATATGACGTGAAAGTCGTTAAAAGCAGCAATGGCCAATCCGAAACTCGATACAGAATTAAAACCGAGATTGTGCTTTTCGGCAAATCACAAGAGATCTTCTTAACCCTAAGTGATAGAGAAGAAATGCGATATCCTGTACTTTTGGGGCGCAGCTTTTTAAGTAATAAATTTATCGTGGATATTAATAAAACGAATCTTTCCTTCAAACTAAAAACCAAAAATGAACATTAAGATATTATCTGCCAATGCAAATCTCTATTCCACCAAACGTCTTGTGGAAGCAGCTAAAGCCCGAAAACACGACGTAGAAGTTATAAATCACGCCAAATGTGATATTGTCATTGAAAAGAAGAATCCTGTAATAATGTACAAAGGCCACAAATTAGGCCATACTGATGCAATCATCCCACGTATTGGAGCTTCGGTTACCTTCTATGGAACAGCGGTGGTTCGTCAGTTTGAAATGAAGCACGTTTTTACTACTACAGAATCCCAAGCGTTGGTGCGATCGCGTGACAAATTGAGAAGTCTCCAAATTCTTTCGCGCGCAGGCTTGGGCTTGCCGAAGACTGTTTTTACCAATTATTCCAAAAACGTCAAGGAAATTGTAGATCAAGCAGGTGGTGCGCCTGTAATTATTAAGTTACTAGAAGGAACTCAAGGAATCGGCGTTATTTTAGTTGAAACACGAAAGGCAGCCGAATCCGTCATCGAAGCCTTTAATAACCTTCAAGCCAGAGTTATCGTTCAAGAATTCATAAAAGAAGCTGGCGGTGCGGATATCCGGGCTTTTATTGTGGACGGACAGGTAGTCGGAGCCATGAAAAGACAGGCCAAGGAAGGGGAATTTCGTTCCAATCTACACCGCGGCGGATCAGCTACCGTTATTAAATTAACGGATGAAGAAGAAACCGCAGCCCTAAAAGCAGCAAGAGCCTTGGGTCTTGGAATTGCAGGAGTAGATATGTTACAATCTGCTCGAGGCCCGCTTATTCTGGAAGTAAATTCTTCTCCAGGATTGGAAGGAATCGAACAGGCCACAGGGAAAGATATTGCAAATTCCATCATCAAATACATCGAGCGCAACGTTTAATCATGGCCAAAAAAGAAGATCGCAATATCATTATCTTAAACGAGCGTATCGGACTTGGAGAAAGCAAAACGGTGGACTTTAGCATCGCGAAGCTTTACACCTCAACCAAAGTTGAAATTCCCATAATAATTGAACGTTCTAAAATACCTGGCCCCACAATATTGATTACCGCCGCCATCCACGGCGATGAAATAAATGGCGTTGAAATTGTTCGCCAACTGATTGCTCGAAAATTCAACAAACCCAAGCGGGGCACAATTATTTGTATCCCAATTCTCAACGTTTTTGGATTTTTAAATGGCGATCGCTCTTTTCCTGATGGGAGGGACCTGAATCGTGTTTTTCCGGGGACAAAATCGGGTTCACTTGCTAGCCGTGTTGCCTATCATTTTACAAAAAAAGTGTTGCCAGAAGCAGATTATTGCCTCGATTTCCATACGGGTGGAGCCAGTCGGTTTAATGCTGCGCAAATTCGTATAAAACCTGGAGATGAAAAACTATTGGAACTTGCGAAAGTATTTAATGCCCCGTTTACGGTCTATTCAAACACCATTGATAAATCATACCGAAAAACGTGTCAGAAAATGGGCATTCCTGTTCTTCTTTTTGAAGGTGGAAAGAGTCGAGAAAGCAACAAACACATTGTGCGGGAAGGCGTAGAAGGCACGCTTCGCATTTTGAAACATCTGGATATGTTGGGAAACCGACATGTTGCGCCAGAACCAGTTGCAAAAACAGTGATTATTGAGAAAAGCAAATGGGTTCGTGCACACCGAAGTGGCCTGCTCCACGTGAAAATCGAGTGTAATAAACATGTGGAAAAAGGAGAGTTTTTGGCGACCATTACCGATCCTTATGGCAAAATGAGGTTCAAGGTTACTTCGCCCAATGAAGGTTATATTATTAATGTGAACCAATCGCCTATTGTGAACCAAGGAGATGCCATTTTTCATATTTCGGCAATGAATACCGAGAAAACGGGGAACGAGGAAGCAGAAGATTAAGCCCCATAACCCCAAAGGGGGAATTGGACTTTCGGGAAGTTTTCCTGCAAGGTTTTTAAAAGCTTGTAAGTCTAAATGATTGGACGTTTATTTTAACTATTATTGCAGTACCTGCAAGGTTTGGGAAGCCTTGCTTTTATGAAAATTATGACCGATAAACAGGCACTACGAATAAAATATAAAAAGCTTCGCAAAAACCTGTCCGAGGATTTTATTGAAGAAATGAGTCTTCAGATTGCAAATCAAGCCTTAAAACTCCCTATTTGGGATAAGACGTACTATCATATATTTCTTCCCATTTCAACGAAAAAAGAAGTCAATACCGATTACTTGATGCACGTTTTACAAGGAAAGGACAAAAGTATCGTCATTTCTAAAGCAGATTTTTCAACTAATGAAATGAAACACTTTTTATTACAGGAAAATACCGTTTTAAAAATTTCGGACTATGGAATTCCCGAACCAGTTTCAGGAATTAAAATTTCATCAGATATATTAGAAGTGGTTTTTGTACCCTTATTGGCTTATGACCAAATCGGTCATCGCATTGGCTATGGAAAGGGTTTTTACGATAGATTTTTACAGAAATGTCCTTCCTCCACCCTATTCGTGGGACTTTCATTTTTTGAACCAGAACAGGAAATCCCTTTTGAAGACACCGATATTCCTCTGGATTATTGCATCACTCCAAGAAAAACCTTTGATTTTAAAAATAACCTATTATCTTTATAAAGTTAAACAATTATCAACCAACTTTATACACAATGGAAACAACCACCAACCAACCCATGGGAACTCCACCAGACAACAATCTGGTGTGGGCCATATTATGCACCGTTTTATGCTGCCTTCCTCTGGGCATTGTATCAATAATTAAGTCCACAAAAGTTAATGAACTATGGGCTCGCGGGGATTATGCCGGAGCACAAAAAGCTGCAAACGATGCCAAGAAATGGGCTATTTGGGGAGCCGTTGCCGGTCCAATTATCTCAATATTATTTATGATCTTTTATTTTATAATTTTTGCAGGTGCAGCAGCTTTCGGCAACTACTAAATCTTTAAAAATAGCCCTCATTGCTATGTTTCTTGGGGGCTTTATTCTCATTTATTTTTTCTTCAATCCTTCCAAGGTATTTTTCATTCCTTGTCCAATGTATTATGTTTCTGGGTTCTACTGCCCTGGTTGCGGATCTCAACGCGCTATCCATCTATTACTACATGGCGATATTTTAGGAGCCTTTCGGTTTAATCCATTAATGGTTTTGACATTACCAATTTTGATTTATGGGCTGGGAATTACCGTCGCCAATTGGATATTTGGCACCAGTTATCGGTTTATGCTTTTTTACAGCAAGCTTTTTATTTTTGGCTATTTTGGGGTGGCTATTCTTTATTGGATACTTCGGAATTTGCCTTTTTATCCTTTCAATCTACTCGCACCCACAGGATAATTCTTTCCAGAATATTATTCAGATTCTAATTTCTTTGGAAATGCTTTTTTATTGAAGAGTAATAGAAGTGCTACCCCCACGCTAATGGCAGAATCGGCAACATTGAAGACAGGATCGAAAAAAGTAAAATATGTACCGCCCCAAAAAGGAATCCACTCTGGTAAAGTGCCACCATACAATGGAAAATACAACATATCGACAACCTTTCCATGAAAAAGTGTTCCATATCCACCAGCTTCTGGGAACAAAGTTGCTACTTCGCGATGGCTGTCGTTGAAAATTATTCCGTAAAATATTGAGTCGATGATATTGCCCATAGCACCAGCAAAAATAAAAGCGATGCAAAGTATCAATATTCGAGGAGAGTTTCTTCTTATTGAATCCCACAACCAATAACCAATTCCGCCAATTGCGACAATTCTAAAAAGTGTAAGAAAAAGCTTTCCATAGGTTCCTGGAATTTTTGCTCCCCAAGCCATTCCTTCGTTTTCCACGAAAAGAATTCGGAACCAATCAAAAACATGAATCTCCTCTCCAAGTACAAAATGGGTCTTGATATAGAATTTTGACACCTGGTCTATCAATAAAATGACAAGGATAATCGCGGATGCTTTTTTTAGGCTCATACAAACAATTCTATATTAGGAAAAGGAAAGTAGTATTTTCCCTAAATTTCCTAAGCGAGCGCAAAAGTAGGAATATTATTTGGTTTGTTCCATCGAAATATTACCGTTGATGCTTTCGGCAAAAATCGTGTATAATTGGTCTTTTGGTAACTTAATTACCACAGTTCCTGATTTCGAAACGGCGTGACCTGAAACATTTTGCTCGGCAACCACAGTTATATCGCCATTGACACCTTTTAAATGGGCATTTCCCGAAAACTCTTTCAAAATACAGCTTCCATATTCTAAAGCAATCGCAAGATTTTCAAATATTCCTGAAGCCAACACAGACGCCAACTTTGATTTAATTAGGACTGAAATATGGCGGGGAACAAAAATTTCCATTTGCAAGGCCATAACTTTATGGGCGGCCAACTTATCGTTTTCCAAAACAAAAAAAGGCGTAAAGCCTGTTGACAAAAAGAGTGTTCCATTTATCAGTTTTTCTTCCACCACGATGCTTTCTGAGTGCTCTCCAGAAACGTGCAATTTCATCTGGATCTTTCCAGTTTCGGATGAAATGAGAGTTATTTTAAAAAGAGCGTCATCTTCAATCGATAAAGACTGAATGTTTTCAGCATCAAATTCCTTTTGGATTATTTTTTGTCCGAGACAGCTTCCGTGGACAAAAGACAAAACCACAATCAAAAAAATAATTCTATACAACGTGGCGATTCGAAAAATCATTCCTTTTTAAACGGAAACTCTCCTCCTCCTTGTTTGAGAATCATGGTTTCTTCCGAAGGATTAAATTCAATTACAACCCCAGCAGCCTCGAACTTAAACTTGTCTTTTGCGGTGGGTTCCAACAGAAAAGAAGCTTGACCTGTTGCCTGGGCGATCAATTGATTATTTTCCTTCGTTATATTGATTTTTAACGAAATTATGGAAGAATAATACAGTCCCAAATATTGGTCCAAATCTTCAGAAGTCAAGGTAATAGTAGTCAATTCAGGGATTTCGTAAGGCGCATTATAAACCGTACTTAAAACGGCGATAGAAATATCATTGTTGTTGAAATTGGTGCCATTTGAAGTCATGGCATACGAAACATTTCCATCGTCAAAATGGATAAATATGGAGGTAAATCCATCGATTCCGCCACTATGTCCAAATCCCTTTCTAGTGTCAAAAGGGTATTGAAAAAGACCCATTCCATAATCCTCTTTCAAAGTTTCCATTTGCTTGAGACTTTCTTCCTTAACCACTTTTCCTCCGAATAGGGCATCGCTAAATTTAACCAAATCGCTGGGAGTGGAGACTATTCCTCCTGCTCCAAGTGGAACCGACATATCGGTTTCGGATTCTAACTTCCAATTCCCCATCCATTTGTAGGATTTACTTTCATTATTTTTCATATTGGTTTTACCTCCAAAATAGGTATTTTTAAGACCCAATGGTTTTGTTATATTCTCTTTGAGAATTTCGGAATACGGTTTTTTAAAAGTTTTTTCGAGGATATAAGTTAGAAGAACATAATTCGAATTACTGTATTCTGACTTGCTGCCTGGCTCAAAGTCACTTCCTCCCTTGGCAATGATATCTATCATTTCTTTTTCAGATTTTGCCTCAGTATTCCAAGTTAAATATTCCTCATCACTCGTAAAATTATGGATACCACTTCTATGGTGGAGTAATTGTTGAACGGTAATTTTACCTCCTTTTGGAAATTCGGGAAAATACTTGGCGATATTTTGATTCAGGTCTATTTTTCCAGCTTCCACTGCTTTGAAAACCAATGCAGCCGTAAAAGTTTTTGAAATGGATCCAATTCGATATTTAGTGTTTTCATCCGCTTTTTTCTGATTTTCGACATCGGAAAAACCCACTGATCTGGTGTAAATAATTTTCCCATTCTGTGAAACTGCCACGCTTCCCATAAACTTATTATGGGTTTCGAGATTATTAAAATAGGTGTCCAATTTGGCACTATCAAAATCTTGTGTAAAACCCAATTGGGTTAAAAGGACAATGAAAATTGTAAGGAGAAGATTCTTTTTCATCAAATATGGATTTAAGTTGAATAATGTGACTATGATTACTTTTAAGAGTTGAATGAAATTATGGCCTGTGATCAATCAAATCTACTGGTTTTCTGCTTAAAATCGGGTTTTTCAACGTCTGGATTTCTTCGCTTGAGGCAAACTCAATTTTCGGGGCTACTCTTAATTTTGCTCGAAAATGATCTCTAATTTCCTGTAATAATTCCTCTGAAGTATTCGCGGAAGCAATATTTATTAAAATTTCGTCTGTTCCCAGTTCGTTGTGAAAAATTTCGATAACGTAACCATCGATTTCAGAGAAATTATTTAAAATATTATACATCGAAGGCGGATATAAAGTGGTGCCTTTATATTTAATCATCTGCTTTTTACGGCCAACAACGGGGCCTAACCGCAGCGTGTTTCTGCCGCAATTACAGGAATCTGTGTAGGCTTGAACCATATCCCCCGTTTTAAAGCGCAACAACGGCATCGCCTCAACTCCTAACGTGGTAATTGTAAGCTCGCCCACCTCATCAGCGGCGACTGGCATATCGTTTTGATCCAAGATTTCAACAATAATGAGTTCTGGATGATGATGGCCTCCAAGGTGGTATTCACATTCGTTGAAAGCGGTGCTCATTTCAGTAGAAGCATAGGTGGAAAAGAGTTCCAAATTCCAATCTTTTTTGATTTTTTTCGCCAAGATATTTAGAGAGAAATCCTGATCACGAATAGGCTCCCCAATGCAAATCGCAGCTTTTACACTGGAATCATTAGGGTCGAGACCTCGCTGGTGTGCCGATTCAATTAGCTTTAGAAGAAATGAAGGAACAGTAATTAAATAGGACGGTTTAAATTTTAGAATGGAATCCCATTGCAATTCCGGAATTCCAGATCCCACACGTATTATTCCTGCTCCCAATTTGCGAACGCCCAAGAAATAAGCCAAGCCCGCCATAAATCTACGATCCATAGTGGTCATCAGTTGCAAAACATCATTCTTGCCAACTCCTGCACATTCGAAGGAAATAGCCTCATTGTAGGCCAAACGATCCAAATCCTTATCAGACAACGCGAAGGTAACAGGGTCGCCCAAAGTGCCAGAAGTGGTGCTGTAATCTATTATCTCAGATCGAGGAACACAGATAAAGTCATCGTTAAATTGTTGCAGATGATCCTTTGTGGTCACTGGAATTTTTTTGAGGTCTTCTAGTGTCTTTATATCTGAAATCTGAATGTTATTTTCTTTGAAAAAGCTCTTATAGAATGGCGATTTTTCATTCAAATATTGAAGCATATCCTTCAACTTTTCTTCTTGAAAGGCTTTAATTTCTTCTTTTGATGCTTTTTCTATTTCTGGAATCATATTTTTTTTGAATCAGGACTTAAGGGAAACTGGATTCAAGACAAAAAGAAAACAAACGAAAATTATCCTTTCTCTTGGTTCTGGTTTCCTTATTCTCTTCTCTATTTCTTCAATTTCCGAAGCTGTTTTTCAATATTCTCCCTATCGGGAACTGTTGTTATTTCTTTGGTCAATGCCTTTTCAAACGCCTTTCTTGCGGCGGCGTCATAATTTTTTCCAAAGTAATACTTTCCTGTTAAATAATAGGCTTTCCAATACTCTGGATTTTTTTGCTGTAATGCGGAAATAGTTTCAGGAGAAATTGTTTCCTTATTTTCTATTGCCGTCTCAACATTGCGTTCCAAAATTCGGTATTCTTCGTAATTTTTGTACTCTTTTGAATGAACAAATGGATCTTCGGGCACATTCCCTCGAGAATTTGAAATGGTTGAAATGGCCGGGTTTCCTTCCCTATTCTTAAAGATTTCATCTAAATCATATTCCACAAATTCACCCAATTGATACGGGTTTGAAGAAATCCACACTTTCCTACTTTCTGGTTTAAAAACGATGCCGTGGTGCGCCAACAGTTGATTTAACGCCTTTTCATTTCCAAAGCCTATTTCTTTGTCGTCCAATCCCTTTTTATTCCGTAAAATGGCAACGGCGTCTGGCACATTAAGTTTTTCTTCTTCAGAAATCAATTCTTCCATTCGCTCAAAACGATACATAGAGTGACTTTCGTCAATCCATTTTAAATTACGTTCATCGTTTTTATAGGCTTCACTTTGAAAGTGATTACTGCATATAAGTTCATCGGTATTTTCAACTTCATAAACTCCAAAATTATCGGGTGCCACTTCAATAATGGCAGCCTTTTTGTCCTTAGAGCTTCCCACGAAAATGGCTTCGGAAACAAATACTTCTCGTTTTTTTGCAATGGCAATAGCTTCTTCAATGGTTGACGCATATTGCAGAATTTCACGAGTTACTATAGAGATTGGCGTTTTTGCGACTAGCGGAATTTCAGATTTTCCAGCGTTGATGGTAACCGTTAACCCTTGATCATTCATGCCCGAAACCACGCCAATCATTCCGCCCCAAGTGACCGACATAAATTTGTGTCCTTCGGAAGGGTTTACGAAGGCAATAATCTTTTCCTTTGCAAAATCATCTCCCGCATAAAAGTCGAAATTTCTTCCGATGAGCAATTCGCCATCTTTAGTTTTATCGCCCCACACGGCGAAGGAGGAACAGCCTACGAGCATTAAATCCTGTAAAGCATGACCAATATCATGTGCGCCATGTAAGTAGAGCAATCGTAAATAAGGTTCCCCGATTTCACTAAAATTTGAAGATGAATATTTTGAAAGTCCGTAAATTTCAGCTTTGTATTCCTCAGGAATGTGGAGGTACATTTTTCGGTTGTACCAGGCTAAAAACTTTCGAAGTAGATATTGTTGTGTTTTTGAAGGAACTATATCTTCCAATTTGTTGAAAAAAATAGCTTCCTGCTTTTGCATTAAATCTTGGGTAAGACTTCCAGTAATTTCGCCAATTTGAAACGGGTTTCCTTCCACATAAAGTTCCCATTGTCCTTGTTTGTTTTTCAGAAGAAAATTGTCTCCAGCCACAAAAGTGGAGTCGTTTATTTTTACTTTATCAGGAATTGTGGCATCATAAACACTTACGTCTGGTAGATTGTGAAGTGATTTTGAAACGCCGCAAGAGTTCAGAAAAACAATTAAAAGCGACAAACCAAAAAATCGATTCAAATTTTTCATACTACCTCATTTGGCTTTATTTTTTGCAGCCCTTCTATTGGTTGTTGTCAGTGTTCGATTTTCTTTGTAATCAATCCATTTTTGACCAAAGGATTTCCGCATTAAATTTTCAAAATGACGCATAAAAAATACGTTGTAAAGCATATTGCCCAAACGGCCAATTTTTCGAGGAAATGCACGAAGTGTCATTGAAAATCCACCATCTAAATACTTGATATAATGCCAATAACCGCTGGGCATATAAAGTGCATCGCCGTGGTTCATCGTAGTGTGTAAACCTTCCAAATATTGCAATGCTGGATATTTTTTAAAATCTGGATTATCAAGATCTATGGTTTCCAAATTATGAACAGCGAAGGGAATTTTGTACAAATATTTTGTCTGCCTTGGGGAAAATAGCGTCACACTTTTAGTTCCGTGGAAATGGAAATGCACCAAATCTGCTAAATCCATATCGTAGTGAGGAAGCACTTTAGAACCTTCCCCACCAAAAAAAAGTACAGGTAAACGCTTAAAAAACTTCAATCCAATGTCTGGATATTCAAAATCACTTAATAGTTCGGGCAATTTCACTTTAAGATCATAAAAAAATATCCGAAGGTCGGTGGGCTTTGTTTTTATCAATTCAATGTAATCAGCCATTTTCATTTCTTTGGCTGGCTCTGCTGAATTCTGGGTTCCTTTGGTAGGTTCGTTATTGTAGAGCGGCACGATTTGTTCTCCAGCCTTTTGCTGAATGTAGTCTAAGTTCCATTTCTGAAATGCTTTCCAGTTTTTGGTTAAACCTTCTATCAAAACTGGTTTCTGGGGCTGGTAATAATTTTTAATGAATTCCTTTTTTGAAATATTCTTGACCCTTTCAATTGGTATTGTTTTGATCTGCGCCATATTCCAAAGTCATTAATTTATTTTCTCTGTTTTTGTGGCTTCCAAAATTTTATTCAGCAAATATTCACCTCCTAAAATTTCAGAACATGTGACCACACCACTTATAGTAACGCCCAAAATACCATGCATATTTAAACTTTGACCTGTAAAATACAAGTTTTTAACTTTGGTTCGAGGGGAAACGAAGGATTTTAATGGATTGTTGGCATCCTTCACGTATCCATACATCGACCCTCTGTTGCTACCAATATAATCACGATAAGACAGCGGAGTTGAGGAATAAACTGCCTCAATACAGTCTCGAAGATTTGGAAATTTTTTCTCGAGTTCTTTAATAATTACTTCAGACTTGTAAGCTTTGAACTCCTCATAAGTCTGGCCACGCTCGTTTTTATCTGCAGCTGTATTGAAAGTATTTGCCCAAGGAGCCACTTCATCAAAATGCATATAAGTTAACACGGTAAGGTTATCTCCGTATTCTTCCTTATCCTTTTTTATTCCCATAGAAATCATATAGCCTTCGGGCCAACTTTCTTGGGTATAATTATGGACATCCCAAATAGCGCGGTGATCTTTGAAATGGTAATAATTATGGTTCATATACTTAAAACTATTCGGCTTCAACACCAAGTATAAACTGAAAGATGCAATAGTACTTTCAATATTCTCAATGCGGCTTGTATACGATTTTCTGAAATTGTTCTGCCCTATCATTTCAAGGGTTATTTTCGGATCAACATTTGAAATAAAAATATCGCCATAAATGGTTTTCCCATTTGCGGTTTGGACCGCAGTGACCCGTCCATTTTCAGTTTCAAATTTTGTTACCTCGTGCCTTTTGTATGCTTTTCCACCCTTTTCCCGAAATCGTGCCAATAAGGCTTTTGTAATCTGACTCCCTCCGTTAATGCATCGGTAAGAACTTTCAATATAACTATTTACCGAAAGTGCATGCATATAAAAAGGAGTGCGTTCACCTTCACCAGCATACAGAAGATTGCTGCCGGCCAAAACAGCTCGAAGCTTTTCATTTTCGGTAATGGAATCTATAAATTCCTTCGCGTTAACCTCAAAAAGTGAGGTGTTTTCATAATAAGGTTTTCCAAGCTTTAAACCGTATAGCGGAAAGAAACTACAGGTTTCCTTCATTTGTTCACAGTATGCGTTGATGGCTTTTTCCTCTTCAGGAAATTGCTCTAATAGTGTTTTGCTGAAATTCTCATAACCTTGAGCGTGTAGGTATTCCTTTGGATCACCTTCAAAAGTGATTCTATCGTAACCCTTTTCATCCATTTTCTTGAGCGTGATGTCATCAAGAATGTCCAAGTATTTAAAATAACGATATAGATTCTGCCCTTCGGAAAGTCCCCCGATGTAATGAACGCCAGTGTCAAAAATGGTTTTATTACGCACAAAGGTTTGAAGATTTCCTCCAAACTGTTGGTTTTTTTCAAGTACACAAACACTGTAGCCTTCCCTGGCAAGAATTATTGCAGAAACAAGTCCACCAAGACCGCTGCCAATGATAACTACGTCATATTTTTCACTCATTTCGCTTTGTTTCCGGATGATTTAAAGATACTAATATTAGTATTTTCATACACGTTTTGATAACCTAATGTAAGAATATTCTCGGTTTGTTGTGAAATAGTTCCCTTTAATAACACAATGGTTTTTACTGAAAGTTTTGGTAATTGGGCAATCACTTCCAAAACCATTTTTTCCGAAGAAATGATTAAGGTTTCAATATTTGGAAGCAAAAGTTCTGAAAGTGAATTATTAAAATGAAGTCTACCGTATTTTTGAGATATGTAACTATTTTCAAGAATTATTTTCGTTTCCCAATCTTCAATAAAACTGAATATTTTTCGGTCTGGCCCATCGAGTGCTAATAAAAAATCAAGCTGCCCCACATCCTCCGAAATGTGTACAATATTCCCGCTTTTCTCAACTTGTCTTATAACTTCAAAATACCGTTGCTCATTTTCCTTTAAATCGCTTTTTACAGTTCGGTAAAGTGAATCGCCTTTATAACGGTATTCTTCCAGAACAATTCTGTGAAAGTATTTTGGGTCTTCTACCTTTTCGCGCAGTTTCGCAAATTCATCTTTAAAATAAGCTCCTATTTTTTTTGCTTGTTGGGTATGATTTTCGCCATAGTAATTATCACCCGCTTTTATCCGTGGTAAAATTTCAACCGTAATACTTCCATCCTTAATTATTGGGCTTCCTTTTGGGTTTACTTCGCTGTTTCCATGAATTAAAACAGGAAGAATGTCCAGATTAAATTCATTGGCCAAATAAAATGCGCCTTTGTGAAAACGTCTAATTTTATTGCTTTGGCTTCTGGTTCCTTCAGGAAACGCCATTAGTGAATAGCCTTGTTTTATTTTCTTCTTAAGCGGTTCCAAACTATTTTCAATTCCGCTGGAAACAGGATAGAAATCCGCTTTTTGTACCGCCTTTCCAAAAACTGGAGAATTATAAACCCAATCATTCACTAAGAAACAGATTTTTGGATGGAGCATTCCGACAGCCAAAATATCTAAGAAAGAAGTGTGGTTGGCAATAATTACCGCTGGTTTTGAGAAATCTTCACCAGAATTATTGATTACTTTTTTCTTTACAAACGGGTTGGTATAAAGCACGGATTTCATAAATACTGAAATCGCTTTATGAAACCATCCCATTTTAATTTTTTTGCTAATAGGCAAAAGTGGCATTAGGGTGATGCTATATATGGAAAGGCAAATTCCGCCCAAGCCGAAATAACCAAAAGAGAGGACAGAATGCACAAACATTCTTGGGGTTATAGGGCGTTTTGTTTGACTCCCAATAAAAAGTCTAAACAACAAAGGTTGAACCGTAAAAGCAGTAATCATCGCTGAAAAAATACCGATTATAGAAACAATAGAGATGGAATGCAACGCAGGGTGCTTTGCAAAAACCAATACGCCTACGCCCAAAATGGTAGTTAGCACCGAAAGCATGATTGAGGTTTTGTGAGTAACCATCACTTTTTCTCCAGTGCGGAGTTCCTTCAGTAAACCTTTGGTCATAAAAATGCTGTAATCGATGCCCAAACCAAAGATGAAAGTGGAAATAATAATGTTGAAAATATTAAATTGAATATGAAAAAGCCCCATAATTCCCAACGTTAAAAACCAAGTTAGAAATATTGGGGCAGCGGTTACAATGGTGAGGGCCAAACTCCTAAAAAAAATGAAAAGAATAAAAAGAACAGCAATCAAGCAATATCCGATAAGACTATTGAAATCGTTTTTTAGATTACCCAGAAAAGTTTCGTTCATTTCTTGGCGATCAATGACAATGGTATTCGGAATAGTTTTGAATACATCTTTTATTTCCGATGCATTGTCATTATCCAACTTTATCAGCGTCGTGATTGTCGTGAAATCTGCTTCCGTGGTAATGTAATCTTCTAAAAGCACGGAAGGAATTTGTTGGTAATCTTCTGGCTTTAGCGTTTGAAAATTCTCATCTAAAAGAGTATAGAATTTATGGAAAGTTGTCGGTTTAAAACCCCGTTCTTCTCCGCTTTTAATCAGGTTGTTTTCTATACTATCTTTTCTTGCTGTACTCCAAAATTGATCCCATTCCCTAATTTTTTCCCTTTGGTCGCGCTGCGAATGGACTAGAGCACCAATGGAACTAAAACTTCCAATTTTACCTTCTTCCTTTAGCAATTCCAAAGTCCCGTGAATGGAGTCGTTTAACTGCAACGTACCTTCCACAGATTTTCCATAGGTGGCCAAATAAACGGATTTAGATGAAATATCTGTCAGTTCATCCAAATGCTGCATTGCGACCCTCATTTCCTTAGGCTCATAATTCAATTTCGAAATATCTTTATTGAATTCTACTTTGTGATACGTAAAAATGCTCACAATCAAAACCAATCCCAAACCAATTAGCACCCATTTGTTCTTGTGGAAGGGATAGTCTGCAATTTTATCCAAAACATTGATTTGCTGTTTTTGCGAAAGTGGATTTTTATAGACTAATGGAATAAAGAACAGTGCAAAAACTGAAGCTCCCAAAACGCTTATCGCAGCCAAAATTCCCAAATCCTGAAGTGCTTGGGAGTCCAAAAATAAAAGACATAAAAACGCTAAGGCAGTAGTTAAACTGCTCATCAATATAGGTTCGGTTACATCTTTATAAAGACTTTCGAGCGTTTCATTATTGCGAATGTGGGTTAATATATGCAGTGAATAATCCAGCGTAACGCCGAGCAAAACTGAGCCAATTCCCAAGGAAATAGCGGAAATTTCCCCACGGAGTAAATATAAAATGGCCACTGCTAAAAGACCACCAAAAATTGTAGGAATGAATAAAATAATAGGAACGTAAATCTTTCTATAAAAGAAAATAAAGACCAAAATAAGTATGGAGAAAGCAATGCCAACTGTAAATTGTATATCGTTTTTTATCTGCTTTGCATTGGCCACGGCAATAAGTGCCGCCCCAAAATACTCACTACTTACTTTTCCAGAATATTTCTGATCTAAAGAATTCTGAAGTGCGTAAAGCTGTTCCGCAAACTTGCTATTTTCAGCGGTTTCACTACTTGAAAATTTAGGCGTAATAAAAAGAAGTATGTTTTTTTCGTCTTTGCTTACCAAAAAACCATCTTTCAAAACAAAATCATCGGAAACACCGAGTTGACGAAGTTTCTTTAAAGCTATGAAGGAAAATCCCAAAGGATCTCTCAAAATCATGTCTTTTGAAACAATGCCAGAAGGCGAAATTAGAGTTCGATAATTGGCCTCAGTTATAGCGTAAATACTGTCCTTTTGAAGTTTATCCGAAATGGTTTTGTAATCGTCCTTATCCAAAAAAAGTGGGAGATTATTGTACACAAAATTCATAGTGCGCAGCAAATCGTCGTCCTTTACTTTTCCGCGAATATATTTTACATAATTTCCAAAATCCGTCTCTAAACTATCTACAAATTCTGTTGCATATTGGGTAAGTTCATCGGTATTGGTAGAATCACTTCTGCGAATCGTAACAATAATTTTATCCGTAAAATTGACAGTTTTGAGAACTTTTTGAAAATCTTGATTCTCACTATTTATAGGAATTAATTTTGATATGTCTTCTTCAAAACGGATTTTTGA
>JBLWTS010000001.1:0-103233 GCA_048270045.1 Aequorivita sp. | reverse complement strand
GAAAATCATCTGAAATTAAATCGTCTTTCTTCATAATGTGTAAAAGTTAAAGATTAAAAACTAAATAATAAAATAGCGGGGGCCGGCCCCCGCTATTTTATTATTTACACACTTTATGAGATAGTCCCCCTTCTACAAAAAAATCACTCCTTTTGTGGTTTATAGTTTGATTTAAGTCCACGGACTATTCTTAAGCATTCCTTATTCCTTTGTACCTTTGAAAAAATTGAATTTTCATGAGGTATTTACCAATTCTGTTACTCTTTTTTATTTCCTGTAAACAAGAAAACGAAACTCTTTCTGCGCAACAAATTATAGATAAAGCAATTGAAAATGCGGGAGGCAACAAATATGAAAATGCTTCAATTCAATTTACTTTTCGCGATATTGAATACAGTAGTCTTCGTAGCAATGGGATGTATGAGCTCACTCGAAGTTTTGCCGATTCTCTGGGAGAAATAAAAGATGTGCTTACCAATTCGGGTTTTACTCGTTATAGAAATTCTAAGAAAGTCAATCTAGCGGATTCTACTGCAATCAAATATTCCAATTCTATAAATTCAGTTCATTATTTTGTTCAACTGCCTTTTGGGCTAAATGATGAAGCCGTTCAAAAAGAATTAGTGGGCGAATCAGAAATCAAAGGCGAAAAATATTACAAAATTGAAGTAACTTTTAAACAAGAAGGTGGTGGTACGGATCACGATGATGTGTATATGTATTGGATTAACAAGGCGGGGTTCACTTTAGATTACTTCGCCTATAAATTCTATACTGATAAAGGCGGAATTCGCTTTAGAGAAGCGTATAATCCAAGAACTATTGGCGGAATTCGTTTTGCAGATTATAGGAATTATAAAATAGTATCTTGGGAATCGGTGGATTTAAAAAACTTGGGCGATTCATTTGAAACTGGAAAACTCGAATTACTATCGGATATTAAAACGGAAAATATTAAAGTGGATGTTTCTTCGGAAAAATAAAATCCGATTTGAAATAATCAACGCAGAATCCACAGCCTCTCCGCGTCCTTTGCGGTGAAAAGCTATTACCGCAAAGACTAAAAGCAATAATAATGAAAAAACTATTTCTTCTTTTCTTTCTAATCACGACTTTAAACGTCATATCCCAAACAGAAGCCGCGGACAAAAAAGCGATTCTTTCCATCTTAACTGCACAAGAAAAAGCTTGGAATCAATTTGATTTGGAAGGCTATATGCAAGGGTATTGGAAGAGTGATTCGCTAAAATTCTACGGCGGCAAGGGACTTACGACAGGGTGGCAAAAAACGTTGGACAATTACAAAAGAGGATATCCTACAAAAGAATATACTGGCACTTTAAAATTTACTGTTGATGCAATTACCAAGATTGAAGCGAATTCGTATCACGTAATGGGTCAATATCATTTGGCTCGAAAAGTTGGCGACGCAAATGGCGTTTTTCTCATTATTTTCAGAAAGATTGATGGGGAATGGCGAATTGTAGCAGATATAAGCTGCTAATTCAATTCCCTTGAATACGCTTCCAAAGATCGCCCAAGAGCCTTTTGGCCTCGCTTCTGTCTTTGGGTTCTTCAGTAACGACTAATTCGTCATCTATTTTATCGAGTCGAAAACTAAAAGCGTATTTTTCAACACTTTGGTCTACACTCATCATTCCAAAACGGAGGTCATTCAAATAGATACCATCGTTCTTTTCAGAAATGGTGTACCAGCCTTGAGTGATTTTAATAAGTCGCTGAACCTTGTCTTCCTTCACTAATTCACCAAGGGCTTCGTGATTTTTTGGATGCGGAAAAAACTGAATCGGCTTGGTATCAAAGAAGGAATAATCGCCTATTAAAAAAGCATCCTCGGTTTCTATATTAGCCGTCCATAAAATGGTGTTTAGCGGACTGGGTTTGGTTTGTATTTCAGAATAGGCAATGTTTTGATTTTGAAGAGCGGCCTCAAATTTGTAAAATGTGATGCCTTTTAAAATTATTGTTAGCACCATATAAGCACTGCTCACAATTAAACCGAGGTTATTGAATCGTCGTCTTTTGATGCTGCCTCGTTTTTGAAGCATTGCTAAAATCAAAAACGTCAGGAATGGCAAAGTGTAAAGCGGGTCGATTACGAAGATATTTTTATATGCCAACCGAAGATCAAGCGGCCAAAAAAGTTGTGTTCCCCAAGTGGTATGTGCATCTAGCAACGGATGTGTCACAAAACACAGGAACCAAAACCAAAACCATTCTTTTAAGTTTGCCCGTTTATCCCAACGTGAAAGCATCCAGGCGAAAAGCAAGCCAAAAACTACAGAAAAAACTATGGAATGTGTAAATCCACGATGAATTTCTAGAGCAGAAACAGTATCGGTAAAGTGGCTTGAAAGAACGTCTAAATCTGGAATGGTGCCAGCAATTGCGCCCAAAACCATCGCTTTATTGCCAATCTTTTTTCCTAAAACCGCTTCGCCAACGGCAGCGCCTAAAACAATTTGTGTTACTGAGTCCATTCCCCTAACCCCCGAAGGGGGAATTAGCAACTATTCGTAAATGTGTATGTCTTAATGATTTATTCATTGTAAAAGTTTTAATTCATCTTTTTTAGATCCTCATTTTAAAAATTTCCCTTTGGGGATTTAGGGGAATCAATCTACTATTTCCATTTTCTTCAACAGAAATGAAGCATTCATATTTTGACAAATGCCCGGTTTAAAGGTGTAATCAAAAAAGAGTTCATCATTTTCAATTCGTGCGTCGAAGAAATAGTTTTTCACTTCTGGTAATTCTTCCGCAGCAGTACAAAGACTTAAATCGTGTGTTGCGATGATTCCCGTAGAATTACTTGCCACGAGCTTTTCAACAAATTTTCGGGAACCAATAGCTTTGTCTGTGCTGTTTGTTCCTTTCAGAATTTCGTCGAGAATTATGAAATAACGATCAGTTTTTATTTCGTCAACAATGAATTTTAAGCGTTTCAATTCACTGAAAAAGTAGGATTCATCATCTGTTAAACTATCCGTAGTTCGCATACTCGTGATAAGCTTAATCGGATTGTAATCAGATTTTTCGGCACAAACAGGAAGGCCGATGTTTCCCATAACTATCTGAAGCGATACGGTTCGTAGGAAGGTACTTTTTCCAGCCATATTTGCACCGGTGACAATAAAAAATTCTTCGGAATCTATCCGAATATCATTTCTTATCATTGTTGATTGTTTTAATAATGGATGTCCGGCACCTTTTATGTCCAAAACAGACAATTTTTCCGTCAACGTTGGAAAAATATATTCAGGATGGTTGAAGGAAAAGTTGCCCAAACTGTTATAAGCATCAAAAAATGTAATGGCATCAAACCATACCGCAGCTTGAGATCCATAAGCTTCAATCCATTGCTCAATGTTGTGGCTTTGGCGGAGATCTCGAAGCAAAAAGCCATTTGCAAGCTGTCCGAAAATCATAATGTTCCCTTGCTCTAGAGCGTCCAAATATCTTGCGAACTTCTTTAAAACCGCAGAGGCTTGTGTGGAAGAACTTACAATCCTATTTCTGTTTTCAAGGAGCAATTCAGAAGCAAACTCCTGGTTTTCAATCGCCAATAGCAGCCTGTGGAATTGCCCAAAAGTGCTTTGAACTTTGGACGTATGCGTTGCTAATTCCTTAATTCTTTTACCGTAAGAACCATTAATTCCAAATCCTACAAAAAGCCACACCAGTGTAAAATACCCTGATACAATCCCAAAATAATTACCGATGAATAAACATAAAGAAACTAACGAAAAAATTATGGATAGCGATTTCGCCCATTTGGGAACAAACTTTTTATAATTTTTAAGCCAACTAGCGACTTCTGCTGGCGGGACTTCTGTTTTCACTTGAGAAGCTATTGCAGAAAATTGCTGACGCCATTCGGGCTTCTGCGCCATTTCCTTTATTGCTTCTTGCTTTTTGGCAATATCCTGAATTGAGTTTTCTGTCAAGATTTTCGCGAGAAAATCAGATCCACTTTGCAAGGCTGTTCGATTCATATATTGAAAAAATGAACCTCGACCAAAAAGGTCGATATCCTGACTATAAAAATGTAAGGGGTCTTTATATTTTCCTCCAGAAGGCAAATGATGAAAGGCACGATTCAACACTTGCAGTTCGGTTTCATTTTGTTCAATTAAGGTGTTGGTTACATCGCGTTTGTATTTTAATCGGTTATGTCTTGTTACCAGAAGCACAAAAAGTCCAAGAGTAGCTAAAACAAGCACGATCACAATGGCGACTTCATTCTTTGCATTTTCTAAAACAAAATATATGGACACACAGGCAGCAATAAAAACCAAAAGCCGCAACCCGCTTGAAAGTGCCAGCTTTTTCTTTAAATTCTTAAGTGTTTCGGAATAGGTTTCTATCTGAGATTTATAGAAGTTTGATGGGTTTGTCATAAGTTGTGTTTGAGACCTACAAGGTCTTTAAAACAATGCAGGAAGGATCGGTTTCTCCTGCAAGGTCTCCAAGACCTTGTAGGTTTAGATATTATCCAGTTCGTTCTGAAGTTTTTTGGTCAGAGACTTCACAACCAATTCATAGGAATGATCCATTAATTCGGTTATCAGGTCTCGCGGCAAATTTCCCTCTATTTCTACAGTATTCCAATGTTTTTTGTTCATATGATAGCCTGGAATGATAAGACCGTCATATTCTTCACGGAGTTCGATGGCTTTTTCGGGATCACATTTTAGGTTGGCACTAGCTGGATGGGCATCTAAACCTACTAGAGCAAAAACTTTGTCCATGATTTTAAAAACAAGAGTATTTTCTCCAAAAGGAAATGACTCAGTCACTCCCTTTTTTGAAAGACAATGATTTCGGAATTCTTCTATGTTCATAATTGTATGTGTTTTCAGACCCCAAAGATTTTTGAAAACTTTGGGGTCTTGCAGGTTCTAATTTCCAATTTTCCCTAAATGTGTATTCTTAAAGCTATCTGGATACTTTAATCCATACCCAAAAATCCGGTCCATAGAAGAATGGGAAAACAGAATGATGCCGATTAGCGTATAAGTTTCGCCAAAATAAAACATCCCTAACAGGATGAAGGCAATACCTAAAGTCTTATTGTGAAACAGATTGTACATATCTGCACCAATTTTGGTATTAAAGACATAACCAATCATCGAAATATCGGGCAATAATATCAGAACTGGAAACCACCACCACGCAAAATCCAATTGAGAGAAAAGCGCAATACCTAATGTAAATTGTGCTAGTTCTTCTATTTTTAATAATGTATTCATTTGCAAAAGATATTTGACTTTTTAAAAATGATTCGGTTAAAATACAATTATTTTAGCTTTCTCCACTTAAGGCGATAAAGAACTACAAGTTGGTTAATACGTTTAAAAATCTTAAAAACTACTGTCAAATTTCCCGAAAAATAACTTCCACTCTCAGAACCATAAGTTTAAGTAAATTTGTACTTTTCAAGTTGAATCCTACGCTGAGATGACCTATCGTCCTTTTTTAATTGTTTTTCTTTTAATGGCAACTTCCTGCCAATTATTTGAGACTGAAAAAGTTTCCTCAGAAGATATTTTTGAAGAGGAAATAGGGACTATAGACTGGAAAGAGGTGGATCGGTATCCCTCTTTTACTGCTTGCGAAGAAATTTTAGAAAAACCGGAACAAAAGGATTGTTTCATTAATACCATTAGTTCTCATCTTTATCAGGCAGTAAGTCATAAAGAAATAATTGCCGTTCGTGAGGTTTATGACACCGTAAAAGTCAAATTTGAAGTTGGGAGTTCCGGACGACTTTCTATTCTGGAAATAGAAATGGACAGCTTGCTTCAGGAAGAATTCCCCGATTTGGAAATGATGATTTTCAATACCGTTGATTCGTTACAACCTGTTGCACCTGCTTATAAACGTGGAATTCCTGTAAGAACGCAATTCACACTTCCTGTAATTGTTCAAACTGACTGATTACATACAGAATTTGTATCCTAGGGAATAATCAATTGGAAATTCACTATTAACATTTTCCATATTCAAGGCAAAAAAATCGTGATATCCTAAAGCAATATAACCCTTGCCAACCTTTATATCTGCTCCTACTCCGAAGGATATTGGCGAACCGTATGAACTTCCAGATTCCATTGCAAAATCTACACCTTCATTATAGGATACTTCCTTTTCAAAGTAAGTAAGTGTTGCAACTTTCGTATTCAAATAAAAATCCAATCTTGAAGTTTTGATGAATTTAAAACGATAGTTGAGCCCTAATTGGGAGGAAGAGTATTTATGTTCACTTCCTTCAAAAGTATGTCTAAAGTCGAGAACCATGGAATGTCTTTTAAGTTTTATGGGATCTACCAATTCCAATTCCAGACCTCCGACATATTGGGATTCATTAGTAACATTTGCAGTGTAAATGGTATTGGTAATCCCGCCATATATCCCCAACCAAAGCTGTAGTCGAACATCCTTTTTTTCATCAGTAAATAGAGGGTCTTTTAAAGAATTGTATTCAGCAAAAAAATTATGGAGACTTAGTAAAGTTAAACTAACTCTTTTAGTGGAAACTTTGGCATCTGCTGTTTGTGTTTCCAAAACTTGGATAAATTCTGGCTTAAAACTTCCTTCAATTCTTCTGTTCTTTAACTCAGTAATATAGTCTCCTTTTTTTAGAAAGAAACGGTATCGGCGATTGGTTTTGCTCCAAAGGAGTTCCAATTCTCCCTTGACTTCAGTTTTTAGGAAATGCACTTCACCGTCAACAATATATTCCTGTTGGGCATGAACGGAAGGAGCTAGGAAAAGAAAAAAACAAAATAATACTGGCAAGAACAATTTCATCGTGGGGAGATTAAAAAGTTAGTCGAATTGATATATTTCAATAAAAAAGGTCATTTTAACATTTAAAAAATGACTCAGGAAACCTTTAAGCCTTTATAGCTATTGAGGTAATGGCAAGATAGATGATTTTATAGAGTAAGTTAGATTTTAAACGTTTATTAATATTTGTTAGAGTCCATTAAACTCTCGCGTTTTTAATTCAAAATGATTGATTATAGATTGAATTTATAACCCAGGGAAAAATCAATTGGAAATTCCTTGTTGCTATCCATATTCAAGGCAACAAAATCGTGATATCCAAAAGTGATGTAGCCGTTGCCAACCTTATAGTCTGCTCCAATTCCAAAGGATATTGGGGAGCTGAATGCACTTCCTGTTTCAGTGTCCACAGCAGTGCTTCCCAAATAATAAATTTCTTTTTTGTAGAACGAAAACGCAGCAACCCTTGTGTTCACATACATATCAAATTTAGCAGTTTTAACAAACTTAAAACGATAATTTAAGGCCACTTGAGAGACGGAGTATTTATTGTCACCACCTTCAAAGGTATGTCTAAAATCGAGCACCATAGAATGTCTTCTCAGTTTTACAGGATCGGTTAATTCCAGCTCTAAACCTACTATTGCTTGAGAGTCATTGTTAATGTTTTCTGTATAAACACTGTTGGTAACTCCTACATTGGCACCGAGTAAAAATTGGAGGTGGATACTACTTTTGTTGTCAGAAAAGTTTGAATCTTTTAAGGTGTTATATTCCACAAAAAAACTGTGAAGACTTGGCAGGGTTAAGTTTACTTTCTTTGTTGAAATCGACTTATCTGCCGTTTGTTCCTGTAAAACTTGTTTGTACTCTTCCTGATAATTCCCGTTCTGTTTTGTGTTTTTCAACTCCGTAATATAGTCGCCCTTTTTTAAAAAATAACGGTATTCTCTGTCAATAACATTCCAAAGTAGTTCTAAATCTCCCTTAACATCAGACTTTAAGGTGTACGTTTCACCATCAACTATATATTGTTCTTGGGCCTGAAGTGAGGGAGCGAGTAGAAAGAAACAACAGATAAAGATTGGTAAAAGTGATTTCATAATGGGAGTTTTAAATGTTTAGCTAATATATATAATAAATTTAATTGATTGTGCCATTTCTGTGGTATAAAAATGAGACTTTCCAACTTCTAATCAGCCGTTGCCTGTTCAATTACACGACCTCCAGAACCATTTTTAAAAAAATTATTGCTTCAGATAACGGCGTCCTTTCCATGAATAACTTCCGCGGAAACTTGCTAAAACGACCAAAATCGTTATTGAGGCATAAACAAGCGGAAGGAATCCAAAGTACCACAAAGAATTTTTGGTTTTAAAAAATTGCTCAGTCTGACTAATAACAACAAAATCGATAACAATTTTAAAACAGAAAAGAACTAGAAATACAATCCAATTTTCAACTTGAAAGAAAACCAAGAATGGTAGTATTAAAAATGACAGATTGACCAAAAAAACGAGAATGCCCAAAAAAATAGAACTGGCGTTATTCTGTTTAGAAGTTTTTGACGCCCATCTAACTCTTTGATCTATAACACTTCTCCAAGAATTTTGAGGTTTTGTCGAAACAATAACTTCACGCGATTTTAAGAATTTTACCTGTCTAGGAAAAGTCTTTAGCATTATTTCCATCAAGAATATATCGTCGCCACTGGCTATATGATTGTTTCCAATGAACCCTTTTACTTGTTCAAAAGCATCTTTACGATAAGCCAAATTGGCGCCATTACAAAGCAAAGGATTATTTAAACCGAAACTTCCTATTGTAACAGCTTGTAAACTCAATCCGTCAAAAAATTGGAAATTCTGAAGGATCTTTCCATTCGTTTTATAAACTATCGGGCTGCAAATCATCATCGGAATCTTTTTCAATTTCTTTTCCGATTGAATAAAAGCATCCAAAGTTTTCAACCAATTTATCGGCACTTCACAATCTGCATCTGTGGTAAGAATCCATTCAAACTTTGCGGTAGAAATTGCCTCGGAAATAGCATCCTTTTTTGGAGAATTTGAAATATGCTTATTTTGAATCAACCGAATTGGCAAGCTGGTTCTTTCCGTAGCCTTAATTATTATTTCTGAAGAATTATCCTCGGAAAAATCATTGATAAAAATAATTTCAAACAACTCTGTTGAATAATTCAATTTGGAAAGGCTCTCTAAAAGTGCAGGCAGATTTTCCGATTCATTTCTAAATGGAATTACGATACTAAAACGAGTTATTTGTGATTCTACTTTAGATGAAAAAATAGGAATTCTCCAAAAACCGAGTATTAAGGTTGCCATACATAAAAGATAGAGCCCAAAAAGTATCGCAAAACTGATAATCATCGGGTGGCAGGATGATAAGTGAGCACGAAGAAACTTCCTAAAATGGAAGGCAATACGAAATTAAAAACCCACATTGTTAGCACCGTGGACAAAACTGCCAATTCTGGAACGCCTGCGTATGAAAACAACCAAACCGCTACTCCACCACGAACAACGACATCAAAAATAAAAATGGTAGGAACGATTGAAACCAATAAGTACATTGCAAAAATCAAGGCTATCGCAGTTGAAAAAAGAATTTCCGCACCAAAAAACAACAATATTCCATAAAACATTCCGCTGAAAACAAGATAGCGAAAAACGGAAAAAACAAAGACTTTCAGTTTGAGAAAATTGGGAAGCTTTTGAAAAAACGGAAATAGATTGGCGATTGAAAATCCTTTCAGCAATAATTCGTTTTCTTTAAAAATATATCCAACACCAACTGCTAAGAGAATCCCGAACACAAATATAATTACGGCCCCATAAGAATAAGATACATTGTAATTCCAAAGAAAATAGAAAAGACCTATCATTCCGAAAAATAGGGTTGCAGCCAATTGTGCTGCGTTGGAATAAAAATTGAGCAATAATGCTTTCTTTCGGTTTCCGCGTTCAAAAAACAATGCTTTTGCGCCATATTCGCCAATCCGGTTGGGAGTTGCTAATGAGACTGTTAAAGATGCTAAACTCTGCTTTAATGCCATTTTAAAATCCATCTTTTGAATGGTGGAGGCTAAGTTTTTCCATTTTAGAATTTCAAAAGTCCAGTTTATGGCTGCCATAAAAAGAAATAATAATAGAAAATAACCAGCAAGTGAACCTTTGGAATAAATTCCGTTGACGAAGGCCCCAAAATTGAGGTCTGGATTGTTCTGTAATCGGTAAAAAATATATCCAAAAGTAATGATGAGCACCAAAACCTTAGCAAGAGCAAGCAGATATTGTTTAGTTTTGTGGGACGTGGCCATTGCGCTAAAATACAAACGAATTTGTTTTCCCCGACCCTAAAGAGAGCAAATTCAGAAATAGAAGTAATTCTCCCTTTAACGTTGGGGTAATATTTTCAAATCAATGAAATCAGAAAGAATCATTTTAGGAATAGATCCCGGAACCACAATTATGGGTTTTGGACTTATTAGAGTGGTAAACAAACAGATGCAATTTATGCAACTCAATGAACTTCAACTAAAAAAATACGACGATCATTACCTAAAGCTAAAACTTATTTTTGAAAGAACTATAGAGCTAATAGACACTCACAATCCCGATGAAATAGCGATTGAAGCACCCTTCTTTGGTAAAAATGTTCAATCCATGCTAAAGTTAGGTCGAGCCCAAGGCGTGGCAATGGCGGCTGGTCTTTCTCGTGAAATCCCCATTACCGAATATTCCCCAAAAAAGATAAAAATGGCCATTACTGGTAATGGAAATGCCAGCAAAGAGCAAGTGGCCAAAATGCTGCAAAGTCTTTTAAACCTTAAAGAACTTCCGAAAAACCTAGACAGTACAGACGGTTTAGCTGCTGCAGTCTGTCATTTCTATAATTCAGGAAAAATTGAGATTGGAACTAGCTATACTGGTTGGGCTGCTTTTGTAAAACAAAATGAAGATAGAGTTAAGTGAAGAAAGTAGCAGTAGTCGGTGGCACCTCGGCTCCACTCGGCAACCGCCATCGAAAAATGAAAATCTTTTAATCCTTTAAAGAGGTTGGCGGAGAAATTAATTCCTCGAAATCCAATCCTCCACTATATGATTTATCTCTTGAGAGTCCTGTAAGCGAATAATCTGCAGATCGACTTTCCGTTTTACCTTACTGCCAATTGGAAAAAGAAAGCCGTAATACTGAGGTTCGATTCTTTTCTTGCTTAAAACAAATTCATCTCTTTTATCATCTTCAAAGATATATTCCAGAGGGATTTCATCATAAATAAGGGCATCTACTTTTTTGTCCAGCAATAATTTATAGCCTTCAGAAACATCGTTTACTGCCACTGGATTGCCTTGTGCATCTCGAACTTTATCAATTATTTTTTTATAATTGGGCACGGCGACTCTCTTATTTTCCAAATGGCTCAAACTGGTAATTGTTTTGTCTTCCTTGGAGCTTTGGGAAAAAGTAGTTGCAATCCCAGCGACAAACGAAGTTGCCAAAATCAAGGAAATGACCATCCACGAGCCCATAATAAATCGTCCTCCCGGAGTTTTTGGTGCATAATCGCCATATCCAACCGTGGTCATGGTTACAACTGCCAGCCAAATTCCTGAACCCGTACCTCGGATTACTCCCTTTCCATAATCGTCTTCCGATTTTCTTCCTTCTACGATCCAAAATAAAAATCCTACAATGCTCAGAATTACCAGTAAACCTACTACCGCATATAAAAATGTGGAAGAAAGGAAAGGTCTTATTCTGTCCCAAACAGTTGTTTCCACAACGGGAGCCAAAATTGCCAATTCGGTGTTGTAATAGGGCTGAGAAAAAGTGGCGAGATTCGCGCGGCTCGTGTTGATGGTGATAGGACCGATAAGCACATCTATCTCATTTTTCTCGATGGCATCTATCCCGCTTTCTACACTTTGGTACTTTACGAATGTAAATTTTTCCCTTAGCCCATAAGCGATTTCCTTCCAAATATCAATTACGATACCTTCCTCTGTTTCATTCTGCATAACAAAAGGCTCAGAACCTGCATAGCCAACACGCAATTCCTTATTTCCTTCTTGGGCGAAAGAACTTGAACTAATTAAAATGAATAAAATAGAAAGAAAGTAGAAGTTACGCATTTGTCGTGTTTATTCTTGAAAATCACAGCACGCCATTTGCAAAAAGAGCGCACATCGGTAAAATTATAGGTAATTTTGAACTTACAAAAGAAAATTGCGCAGTGATTGTGAGCTTAGAGTTTCTACTTGTGGACTTCGCCTTGAAAAATATAATTTAAAATGAAAGTGCAAAAACCTGAAATGGAAAGGAACCCTTTTGGTATTTATATCCATATCCCCTTTTGCAAACAAGCATGCCATTACTGCGATTTTCACTTTTCCACGTCGCTTAACAAGAAAAGCGATTTGGTCAAAGCCATTTGTGCGGAACTCATTTTAAGGAAAGATGAATTAAATGGAATGGTTGAAACCATATATTTTGGCGGCGGCACTCCAAGTTTACTGACATCAGATGAACTTGAACAGATTTTTGAAACTCTTTATTCCACTTACAACATCTCAGAAAATGCAGAAATCACTCTTGAAGCTAATCCTGACGATTTAATCGAAAGTAAAATCAGGGAATTATCAAATTCACGTATTAACAGATTGAGCATTGGCATTCAATCTTTTTTTGAAGAAGATTTAAAATTGATGAACCGCGCCCATAATGCTTCTGAAGCTGTAGATTGTATTATAGAAGCTAAGAAACACTTTCAAAACATCAGCATTGATTTGATTTATGGAATTCCAGGAATGTCGAAGAAACGATGGATTAAAAATCTTGAAGTCGCTTTGGAACTGGACGTTCCCCATTTGTCTTGTTATGCCTTAACAGTTGAACCAAGAACAGCTTTAAAGAAATTTATTGACAAGGGAATTATCCCCCAAGTTGATGAAGAAGTGGCGAAACAGCATTATGAAATCCTATTGGAAGTAACCGAGAAGGCCGGGTATGATAATTACGAGTTTTCAAATTTCGGAAAACCTGGTTTCGAGTCCAGAAACAATACGGCATACTGGGAAGGAAAACCTTATTTAGGAATAGGTCCCTCAGCGCACAGTTATGACGGAAAAAGCAGAAGTTGGAATGTGGCGAATAATACAAAATATATTAAAAGCATTTTGGCTAAAGAGCTTCCCATGGAACGGGAGTTTCTGTCAAAAGAAAATAAGTACAACGAATATATTATGACAGGCCTACGAACGAAAAAAGGAGTTTCTCTTACGAAAGTCGAAGTGGAATTCGGGTTGGAATTTTTGGTTTACTTGATGGACCAAGCTCTCAAACCTTTAAAAGACGAGCTTTTAATTCTGGAAAACCAGAATCTGAAAATATCCAAGAAAGCGAAGTTTCTCGGAGATGGCATTGCGAGTGATTTATTTAAAGTTTAGTAATATCCAGACGCCAAAGGTCTCAAAGACCTTTGGCGTCTAAAGCTCAAAAATTGTATCTTTAAATTTCAAATTTAAATTCGTGAAAGCCACCATTCAACATAACGGAAAAACCATAGAAGTGGATCTTTCCAAACCTTTGGATATTTCAATTCCGTTACAAGCATCTGAGCGCAATCCTTTAGCTTGGTATCAAGATGAGCCTACAGTAAAACCAGTTGTTATGGGCGACTGGATAGGAAAAGTTTCAGAAGGTGGATCGGTAAATTTCAATAATGTGTTTTTCAATCCTCACGCTCACGGCACACACACGGAATCTTTTGGTCATATTTCAAAGGATTTCTATTCGGTGAATGAGGCTTTAAAAACGTTTTTCTTTTTAGCTGAAGTAATTACAGTTCAGCCTGAAAAAGTGGGAGAAGATGAAATCATTTCCGAAGAAAGTATTTCCAAAGTCTTAAACGGAGCTAGACCCGAAGCCATAATTATTAGAACTTTGCCCAATAACATTTCCAAAAAATCCAAACATTGGTCCAATACCAATTGGCCGTATCTTCACGAGGAAGCAACTCTATTTATGAGAGAGATTGGAGTAAAACACCTTCTTATAGATCTACCATCGGTGGATAGAGAACAGGATGAAGGTAAATTATTAGCCCATAAAGCCTTTTGGAATTACCACGAAAACCCTAGGCGTGATTGCACAATTACAGAAATGATTTACGTGCCGGATAGCATTGAAGATGGAAGCTATTTCCTAAACCTTCAAATGGCATCTTTTGAGAATGATGCTTCACCGAGTAAGCCGGTTTTGTATAGGATAATTAATTGATTTTAATCTTATACCCCTAAATCATTCAAGTATTCAAAGTCCCCTTTAGGGGATTTAGGGGTTTTCAACATCAAAATTCTCAATGGATTCTGAGATGTTTTGCATCTCCGAATTGACCCAAATGCAAGACCCCAAAGGTTTCAAAAACCTTTGGGGTCTTAACAAATAGCGCGAAGTATTACTTCACATTAAAAACAATGGGTAAGGAATACAACACTCCTACCTTTTTACCTTTCTGCTCTCCAGGGATCATTTGAGGCAGCATTTCAACTAAACGTATTGCCTCCATTTCAAGTTCTCGTTTTGGTGCTTTTGCAAGCACATCAACAATTTTTCCTGTTTTGTCAATTTTAAATTGAACTGAAATCCGCTGCAATCCAGAAAGATTCAAATCATCAGCTATTCCGGTATTGAAATTCGAATTGATAAACTCAGCTATTTTGGTGGACATACATTTTTTCATCGTTTCATTATCGCCAGAACAACCAGGATATATTGGTACTTGTTCGATAACGGAATAAGGAACATCAGTAGTCTCCTCTATTAATACATCCTCACGTAATTCTACACTCCATTTATTTGCAGGTGGCGGTGGCGGTGGCGGTGGTGGTGGTGGTTCCATCATCTCTTGCCCATCTTTTTGTAAATTCCCGGTTGTATCAGAGCAAGAAGTATATAATAACATTGCGCCAAGAATAGGAAGCAGCATCAAATACTTTGCGAGTTTAAATTGTGGTGATTTCGGTTTTTGTAACATAATGATTCGTTTTTTAATTAATGAATGTTTAAAAAAGGTATTGATAAATGAAATTTCTTGGGTTTGAAATACTTCTGAAAGCAAGTTTTGATAGTATTCTTTTTTACCACTCTTCTGTGTGATTTTTGCATCGGCTATATATTCGTGAAGGGTTGAAATTCTGTTTTGAAACATATAGACCATAGGATTAAACCAGAACACGATTCGTAGCAATTCGAAATACAGTAAATCCAAAGAGTGTTTTTGCAGTATGTGAACTGTTTCGTGAGCAATGATGCTAGCTCTATTTTCATCAGAAATATTTTCGCCTAAATAGATTGTATTATAAAATGAAAATGCACTATCTGTTTTAGGAAGGATTTTTATACTCGTGGCTTGAATTTTCGCAGTGGTTCCCAACGTTTGGAACTTTATAATTTTTACAATTTTCAGAAGGAAAATCAATGTGCTTATTAAAATACCTACAATCCATAATCCTTTTAATGTGGAAAACCAGAATGTTGAACTACTACCAACTTCCGAAACGGAATTGCTTATAATTACAGAAGGTAATTGAATAGCGTATTCCTGCGGAATATTCTGCTGAAGAAACCCAAGGCTTACAAAGGGTAAAATAATACTTAGAACTGGTGTGATTAATAAATACGCCCGATTCCAATTGAAAAATGTTTCCTTCTTCAGAAATAAGTCATAAATTGCTAAAAACAGTGCTTGAAATACGAGTATTTGAATTAGAATGTGTATCATGGCTTCGGGTTTTCAGAGTTAATTTCTTTCATAATAGTTTCCATTTCCTGAACAGTGACGTCATTTTTCTTCATAAAAAATGAGACCATACTTTTAAAAGAACCGTGAAAATAACCGTCCATTAATTTATTTAAAGACTGATTGCTGTATTCCGATTTTTTTACCTTCGGAAAATAAATATGACCTCTACCTTCCTTTCTATAATCAACAAAATTCTTGCTTTCCAGAATTCGTACTATGGTTGAAACAGTATTATAAGCAGGTTTAGGATCAGGTAATTTCTCGACTATTGAGGCAACATTTGCTTCTTCTAAATCCCATAGAATTTGCATAATGTCTTCTTCGGCTTTTGTGAGTTGTTTCATATCGATGCTAGATGTTTAAGACTGATGTTCAGGGACAAATGTAACTAAATATTTAGTTTAAACTAAGATATTAGTTGTTAAAATTTTACAATAATAGAAAAGACCTCAAATGTTTTGAAACATTTGAGGTCTGGGAGTTGTGATTATACCTTAGTTCGTTACATCCAAACAGTCTTTTCTTCAATGGAAGTTTTTCTTGTTCCTTCGGGTAATTCGCCGTCGTATTTTCCCATATAGAAAAACCCTATGCAACGCTCCCCTTCTTCAAGATTTACGAATTCGCCTAAATGCTTTATCACTCCAGGAGAAGACCAATACGTGCCAATTTTCATTTCTGAAGCAGTCAGCCACATATTCTGAACAGCCATGGCAGTTGCCGCTACTTCTTCCCATTCTGGGAGGCTTTCCTTGGGGTCGCGTTGCATGCAAATGGCTATAACACAGCCCGATTTTGTAGGATTCTCTTTCATCTTCTCATAACCTCTATCCGAAAATTTTTCGGTAGTCTTCTTATAGATTTCGGCCAGAAAATCACCTAAACGCACTTGAGATTCCCCATGAAATACCTTAAAACGCCAAGGTTCTGTTCGTTTATGAGTAGGCGCCCAATTGGCTGCTTCAAGAATGAGCTGTATCTCCTTTTTTGTGATAGGCTCGTCATTGTATTGTACAGGAAAAACCGCACGTCGGTTCTGAATTATACTTCTAATCATTTTCTTTTTTTTCGATTGTGAAGATACTCAAAGTTTATATCTTGAGAAAAAGACATAAAGAAGCTGAGTATAGAATTTGTTCTGAAAAATTACTTCATCTATTTCCGTAAAATTGAATTGATTAAAACCACGATATTACCTTCTTGACCCTTCTGGAAATTGAACTCTCTCTGGTTCAGCATTCAAGAGTGGCAAAACATGCTTTAAAATTCGATTACGGCGACCTGTGGTGTCTTCGGGTTCTACGGGATAAGAAACAACCGCCTCCATCCAGGCATATGCGTTAATTCTGAAATAAACAGCGGGTGCCCAAAGTGTGGGTTTGTCTTTTGAAAGTTGTGGATACTTTTCCTGAAAATCCTTTAAGGATGCTTCCAAAAGACAATTTTCCACAAACGGCAGATCACTTGTATAGGCAATTTGAATAGGTGTTTCATTCCATATAAAAGGAACATCCGGCCCTGAATAATTAATGATTTCTTCTCTTAAAATAAGGCTATTTGGGAATCGAATAATTCTTCCACTTCTGCGATCATTGACTAAATAATCTCCACTACATTCTAAAATTGAAGTGTCCAAGTAACTTATTTCTATTACGTCTCCACGCATACCATTTATTTGAATGCGATCGCCAACCAAATAGGATCGGCGGAAAACTAAATAGATCCAAGCAATAAAGGAGGTGATGGGGGCCTGCAAAGCAAAACCCAAAACCAAAGAAATTAACCCCACTGTAGCCGCAGCAGTATATAAGTTTTGAAATAAAAACGAAGCGACCACAATTACACTAAAGACAATTGAAAGAAATCGGGTGATGCGTAATAAATTATATTGATCGCCTTCGTTTTGAATTCGAGTAGTAATTACCTTCGATATAATTTTACCCGATGCAAAAATGACCACTACCAAAAACAAGCTAATCGTAAGCCGTTTGATCCAAGGATTATATGGATTCAATGATTGAATAACCCTAAACTCAATTAAGTAATATATTGCCATTAACAAAACGGCAATAATTCCGTATATCGTTAGCCAATACCTTGTTTTGTGATCTTTCATAAACGCTCCTTTTGCCTTAAGTCTGCAAAATAATACTTCTGTTTGAATTAAGGCATCTGCTAAGAGCATTTTGATTGTTGTGAATTAGGCATTTGATGAAAACCAATTCATCAATCAACCAAAGTGCCAGTTTCTGTGCGCTATTTAATCCTTTGAATTTTTCAACTAATCGTAATTAACGTAAATTGCGCCTATCTAAAAATGAAATTATGGAAGGCGATAAAATGATGAATTATATTAAAAATGTACTTGAAAATATGCCTGCGGGTTGGTTGAGTATAACCACACATCGACTCGATATTTATAATGAAGAATTGGCTAAAACTGAATTTTTAACGCAGTTTGAACAGCTATTTAAAGCCAATAATTCCGAAGCTTCTGCACTTAGTGAACTGCCCACAGCTTACGATTATATTCGATTAGGGCATCCTCTATCCTGCGTGCTAGAATGGGTAATTGCCAAATTAGATAATCTACATCCCGAAAATGTAATCAGTTTTTCGTCAAAGACGATTCCAGTTTTGTCTATTTTAAGAAAGAACTTATTGGATAATAAAAGAACTCAAATCGTTTATACCGGCGAATTGCCAAAGTTTTTTGATGCGGAATTATTAAGAAGCGTCTATGGCTATAATTTTGAACTTAAAAAAGTTGAAAAAGAAGCAGCCATTTCAGCGTTTGACGGCAGTACTATTTTCATTTCAAGACGAGACAGAATTTCTAAAATTGAACTGAACCCAAACATTGACTTTTATATCAATCTCTACGCGCAGCTTGGAAGTATTTTAATAGTAAATGGTGCGGAAAATGAAAGTTATATTTCAGACATCCAACACGTAAGAAGAAGAGAAACCATTGCGATGACGCCAGCCAATTGTCTTATTGCTTTAAATGCTTTAGTAGCGGATTCGTCATTTCAATATAAATACAAAAATGCAGCGGCCAACAAAGCATTTGTCCTAGATTCAATTGCAGGGATTACTGGTACTATTAATAAGCCATTGGTTGCTTCTAGCGGACTTTCCATTCAATATGCTATTATGATGGGGCTCATTCACGATGCGCTAGAAAATCATAAAGGGAAGGACATCAAATTTATAGTTCCACCAAATTGTTATGGTGGCACAAACGACCAAGCTAGGCGGGTTGCGGCTTGCCTTGATAATGTTGAAATTATCGATTTACTCGTTGATAGGGATAACGACATGGTTCAAAGCATTGACTCCGTGCTTTCTAAAATAGCTAAGGAAGATGCCATTCCATACATTATTGCTGAAATCCCAACAAATCCTCGAGTTGAAGTTCCTAATCTGGAAAAACTAAAAGAGGTTTTAACTAAAGAGCGCAAAACGATTTCGGGGGAAGTTGCAATTGATCCTGTTTTTATTTTAGACCAAACATTTTGTCCTAATTTCCACTTTTTAGGAGAAGGGGAAATACTTTCAACAATGCGCGCTATTTCGTATGCGAGTGGTTCAAAATTCCCGAGTGGTGGAAAATGTACTGCTGGTTACGTTGTAGGAAATAAAAAAACTGAAGCTTTGATGGAGAAAATAGCGCATCATCTAGAACTTTGCGATAATGAGGCTACTGAACTTCAATATGAAATATTGGCAAAACAATTGCCTTCCATGAATCAAAGGATTACCGATGCCTATAAGAATACCCGTGAATTTGTAAACTTCATCCACGATACTTTACCAGGGGCGAAAATCAACTTTGTTTCAGAAGAATTGGCAGAAAAAGGATTTACTCCATCAGTATTTTCTTTAGATCTTCCTACAAAGGGAAATACTGATGCAGAAAGAGAGGCATATAAACGGGCCTTAAATCTGAGGTTAATCAACTTAATGATCACGAAAATTCCTAATGAGAGCAAGTTCTGTGTAAGCTACGGCCAATTAAAAGGCTGTTACTGGACGATTCCTGCAACTTCAACGCAAGGAACAACCAAAGAGGGCGACAAGGATTATATTGTTCGGGTATCCGTTTCTCCAGATTTGGATCTTGAGCTTCATAAAAAGGTTTTCAAAGATTTCGTGAATGAGCTTTAATAATCTCATTTTCTCATAAAAAAACTCCTCAAGTTTTCAAACTGAGGAGTTCTTTGTAGCGGGAACAGGACTCGAACCTGTGACCTTCGGGTTATGAGCCCGACGAGCTACCTACTGCTCTATCCCGCGATATAATTTTTCCATTTTCAGATTTAAACCAGTGTCCGCTGAGGTAAATATGTGCCCGACGAGCTACTTATCTTGACTAACTCTGATATGGATGTCCAATACTTCAACTTTAGCTTCTAACTTCCGGTTCATAATGCCGACAGAAATATTGGACTGCAAAGATACAAAGGATTTCCATTATTACAAGCCTTGACATCATAATTTTCAAAAGAGTTCCGCATTATAAATTCGGCATTACAATCTTTGCTATCTTTAGATTATGAATAAGACACTTCGAAAGATAATTTACATCATAATTATTATGTGTGCGGCCATTCTCATAACGACGATTGCCGCCAATTTTATTCTAAAAAACAAGTTAGAAAACTTCATAAATAAAGACTTATCCGAAAATATGATAAGTTCCTATGCGACTCTTTCAGTCCATACTCTTGACGGAACCGTGATGTTTACCAAACCGCTTATGGTTATTCAAAATAAGGATGATAAAGTTAAACACACTTTTGTAAACGCGGAAAAACTTATAATTTCGGGGTTTAGCTACTGGGATTATTTCTTTAAAAAAGAGATACATATTGATCAAATTATCCTAGAAAATCCATCATTTGTATATTATCCTGACAAAATAATAGAGGAAAAAGATTCCATTCAAAAGAAAAATAAAATGGACAAACCGATTTTTGTGGAAGATTTAAAACTTACTAATTCCACAATTCTCGTTTACGAAAAGGGCGAAGACTCCACAAAAATATCTGTTGAAAACTTATCTCTTGAAATGGACAATATTCATGTAAATGAAGAAATTTTTAATCGAAAAATCCCATTTGAATACAGAGATGCCCGTGTAACTGGCGATTCACTCTTTGTAAAAGCAAATGATTATGACAACTTAACAGTTGAGAACTTTTCATGGGAAAATAAAAATGTCATTTTCAATAATCTGACTTTCAAAACAAAATATTCTAAATCCGAACTTTCTAGGGTTATTGACGTTGAACGAGATCATTATAATCTTTCGATTAAATTACTCTCAATAAATCAATTGGACTTCGGTTATATAAAAGAAGACTTTTTCGCAAAAAGTAAAAAAGTAATTCTGGACACTCCTTCCCTCACCATTTTTCGGGATAAATTAGTTGCGGACGACCTTTCAATAAAACCTCTATACAGCAAATCTCTCCGAGAACTACCGTTTCAACTTACTGTTGATTCTATGACCATTAAAAACGGTTTGTTAGAGTACGAAGAAAGAGTAAAAGAGGAGAATGCCGGAGGTTCCATTAATTTTAAAAATCTTAATGCAACGATTTCAAACGTGAGCAATAACTATGGGAATTCCGAGAAAACAGAGCTTAAAATCAAGGCTTTATTTATGGAGAAAACCCCTTTGTCGGTAAACTGGAGTTTCGATGTCCAAAACAAAAATGACGGTTTTCTTTTTAAGGCAGATGTAGGTCTTTTGGAAGCCGAAAAAATGAACGCTTTCACAGAACCTAACTTAAAAGTTCGACTAGAAGGTAGCGTGGATCGGACTTATTTCACAATTGACGGCAACAACGATTCCTCGAAAACGGATATAAAAATAAACTACTCCGACTTCAAGGTTACAGTCCTTCAAAAAGACGGAAAAAATAAAAATAAATTCCTCTCAGCCGTTGTGAACATTTTCATTTCCAAAGACAGCGAAAAGAAAAGCGACCAATACCGAGAAGCTTTTGCTGAAGCCACAAGGGACAAGACGAAATCAATTTTTAATTTTCTATGGATTAGCGTGAAAAGCGCCCTAGAAAAAAGTATGACTGGTAATTCTAATTAGAAAAATTACATTGATCCTATTCGCAAGAATTTTTAAGAAAACCTAGATTCAAATTCTTGCTTCTTAAAGCTTATTGCCCTGTACCAGCTGTAAAGCCGACGAGCTCACTGTCTTCAAAAGACACTTCAATTTCCATAGGGTTACAGCAAATCTCACAATCCTCAATATATATTTGATGCGGAACAGAGGAGTCTAACAGTACCGAAATTGATTCCCAGCAAAATGGGCATTGAAAAAAATGTTCCTTCATAATGATTTAAAATTAGATCCTTTCGATAGTTGTAATTTTCGAAAGATTGTTGAACTATTTGATCGAATTAACAATTCTCGTATTTCCTCAAAAATATAGATGAATGGAATAATTATCCCAAAACCATACATATCAAACAACGCCAATTTAGTTTATGTAATACTATACGGGCTTTGCACTAAATTATAATAACGAAATGGATTTATGAAGAATTTACGCGAAAATTATAATTGTAATTGGGGTAAATTACATTTTAATATAAAAGTCCTTAACTAGATTTTTATAATCCTCGGTAAAATCATGTCGAGAAATTTCAATAGTAAGATTTTCGAATTTAGGAAAAGTCATTTTGTAAGAAAATTCTAACATACTTCTTTTTTCTTCCGAGGACTCATTGCCTCGAACTCTACAAATTCTGTGGGGAAATAGGTTTACTTCTGAAGCCATTTTTATAAAACGCTCTTCTTCCTTGCGGGGTATTATAACTGCAAAGATCCCCGAGTCCGAAAGTAATTGTGAAGCGCATTCAATCAATTCATCAAAAGGCAGAGAATCGCTAAAACGGGCAATATCGCGAGATTCGTCGTTGGTTTTAAAATCTTCAGAATAAAATGGGGGATTAGAAATAATGATGTCATATGTATCTCCAATTCCTGCTTCGCCAGAAGTTGGGTCTTCAACAAATTCTTCCAAGGAAGCGTGATAGCAATACAATCTATCACCCCAAGGTGAATTTTCGAAGTTGTCCACACATTGTTCAAAGGCGTTTTCGTCAATCTCAAGAGCATCGATTATTTCTGCGTTTGAACGTTGCGCCATTTGCAAGGCAATAATCCCCGTTCCTGCGCCAATATCCAAAATAGAAAAAGGATTATTCTTCAACGAAACCCATGCGCCAAGTAAAATTCCGTCCGTCCCAATTTTCATTGCACAGCGATCTTGCTCAACTGTAAATTTCTTGAATTTAAAAGGCTTCAAAGGATTTTCGATTGTAGATGAAGATTGCTGATTTTGGGCTTTGAAATTTGACTCCTATTGGCATTTGGCACTTGAAATTTAAATTTTTATTCTAAAGGTACATTTCAATCAGTCCTTCAGGCACTTCTAAAAGAATGGATTCATTTTCTCGATCCACTTTTTTTATAAAATGGTCGATAATAGGAACCAAAATCTGCGTGCCCTCTCTGTCAATCTCGAATAGGGCTTGGGAGGTAGAATCATTAACGCCCGTAATTTTGCCAATTTTGCCGAAGGATTTATCCTCAGCGGTAAATCCAATTATTTCATGATAATAGAATTTATTTCCCGAAAGTTTTGGCAGGAATTCCAAAGGAAGATAAAGATGTGCGCCAATAAGTGCATTGGCGTCTTCTTCGTTTTTTACATCCTCAAAACGCACCCGCAACAATTCGCTTTTGTGAAGAGAGCTTTCCTCAATAAAAAATGGAATCAGGTTTTTGCGTTGTTCCACAAAAACTGATTCCATTTCAATAAAAAGTTCAGGTTCGTCTGTATCGAGTTTTACGAGCAGTTCCCCTTTAAAGCTATACTTTCTAACGATTTTGCCCAAGTAGAAGCAGTTCTCCTTTTGCATATCGTTGAAAGTTTTATGCTTCTTTTTTGTCTTCTTTGCTATCCTCAACGGCTTCAGTAGCCTTCTTTGCATCTCCCTTTGCTTCTTCCGCCACTTCATCAATGGTTTTGGCAGTTTCTTCAACAGGAGCTTCTGAAGTTGCGGTAGCTTCTTCAATATCTTCCTTAGCCGGAGCAGCGGCAGCGGCAGCATCAGCAGCACGCTTATCACTAACAGCTTTTTCAGCAGCAAGTTTTTCGGCTTTCAGTTTTTCTTTCGCTTCAGAAAGTGATGCTTTTTTGTGATCTATAGATCCTTTTTTGGATTCCAACCACTCATTGAATTTTGCTTCGGCCTGTTCCTCGGTTAAGGCTCCTTTGCGAACACCACCAGCAAGGTGGTTCTTCAATAGGGCTCCTTTATAAGAAAGAATAGCTCGAACAGTGTCCGTTGGTTGTGCTCCTTTCTGAAGCCAAGCTACAGCACCATCAACATCTAGCTCTATCTGTGCAGGGTTGGTGGTTGGGCTATAGTAACCCAATTTTTCAAGATATTTTCCACTAATTTTACTACGGCCATCCGCAGCGATAATCCAGAAATAAGGTTTACCTTTCTTTCCGTGTCTTTGTAGTCTGAGTTTTACAGGCATATTTTAATTAATTTTAGAGGTTCGCGACCTCGGTTATAATTTATGGACGGCAAAGATAGTATATTTTCTTTTTCGAATTGAATCTATTAATCTTTTTCTTTTACATTTGTCACAAATCCAAAAATCTCCTCAGTTATGAAAAATTTCGTGTTGCTTCTTTTAATCGGTTTATCGTTAGCTTCTTGTGAAGATACTGAAATCAACGAATTTACTATGCAGGCAAAAATAGGCGATCAGCTATATACATCATCCGAAGCTCACGCTTTTCTTGCTGAGGATGGCAGTTTGGTGATTCAAGGCAGTAGCTATTTGGAGTCTCTTACGCTTAATTTATCTCGTTTAAAAGTAGGCAATTACACTATTGGAGATGGGTCGACTAATTCGGCAGAGTATACTATGGATGGAAATATATATAAAACAAATCCCAATGGAACGGGCTTAATAAGCATTTCGTCTGTAAATGAAGGAAATAAAACAATTAATGGAACCTTCCGTTTTAATGCCATACTTCCTGGAATCGACACAGTCTATGTTTCAAAAGGAGTGCTTTATAACATTTCTTATGATAATGGTCAAATAGGAAATCCTGCAAATGCTGGCACATTCTCCGCTAAAGTTGATGGTGAAGTTTTCTTGCCTACTGTGGTATCAGCCAATGAAACTAGCGGCTCTATTAAGATTTCTGGCAATACGCTCACTGCTAAAATCACAATACAAGTTCCTTCAAATTTGGAAATTGGAGGGCACCTTTTGTCTGAAAATGGCTATAGTGCCGTATATCAGGACGAAACAGGGGCTCAAGTAACTTCTGAAGGTTCAATATCCATAGCGAACCACAATTCTATAACCAAGACTATCAAAGGCACTTTTTCTTTCCTAACAGAACAAAGTGAAATCACCGAAGGGCAATTTGAGGTGGTATATGAATAGGGGTTTTTCTTAAGATGTATTGAAATATAGGGTTGTAAGAACAACGTAGACCTAAAATGTATAGCAGTCTAATATTGCCTGCTTTGACCGTACTTTCTTTTCGGTTTTTTTTGAATTATAAGGCCGAAATCTTTCGTGTAAAAAAAATCACATACTTTTGTACGCATAACAAATATGAACATGGCAAAGAATTTAGTGATAGTTGAGTCCCCTGCAAAAGCAAAAACCATAGAGAAATTCCTTGGAAAAGACTTTAAGGTTTCCTCTAGTTTTGGGCATATAGCAGATCTTCCTTCCAAGGAATTGGGAGTGGATGTAGATGGGGATTTTGCACCTAAATACGTAGTGAGCAGTGATAAAAAGAAGTTAGTGGCTGAATTGAAGTCTCTTTCCAAAAATGCTGAAATCGTATGGCTGGCGAGTGATGAGGATAGAGAGGGAGAGGCCATCGCCTGGCATCTTGCGGAAGAACTGAAACTTGATAAAAGCAAAACCAAACGTATAGTATTTCACGAAATAACAAAATCTGCAATCCTAAAAGCAATTGAAAACCCACGCCAAATCAATTACAATTTGGTAAACGCGCAACAAGCACGACGGGTTTTGGATCGGCTAGTGGGATATGAGCTTTCTCCAGTACTTTGGAAGAAAGTCAAGGGTGGACTCTCCGCAGGCCGCGTGCAATCTGTGGCTGTTCGGCTTATTGTGGAGCGAGAACGCGAAATTGAAGCCTTTACCGCCGTTGGATCTTATAGAATAGATGCCGAATTCACTACAATGGACGGTAGCAAATTCAAAGCGAAACTGCCAAAGAATTTTACCACAGAGGACGAAGCAAGGGATTTTCTTCAAAAAAATCTGGGAGCTTCCTATAAAATTTCAGAATTAACCAAAAAACCAGCTAGTAAATCTCCTGCCGCACCTTTTACTACTTCCACATTGCAACAGGAAGCCTCAAGAAAGCTTTATTTTTCTGTCGGAAAGACAATGACAATTGCGCAACGTCTTTATGAGGCCGGACTTATAACCTATATGCGTACTGATAGTGTCAATCTATCCAATGACGCTAAAAATGCAGCCCAAAAGGAAATCTCCGCCTCTTACGGAAAGGAATACAGCAAGCCTCGCGATTACAAAAGCAAGAGCAAAGGAGCCCAAGAAGCACACGAAGCCATTCGACCAACTGATATGAGCCTTCACAACATTACAGGCGATAAAGATCAAGCGCGGTTATATGATTTGATATGGAAACGCACACTAGCATCGCAAATGAGCGACGCGCAACTGGAGCGAACCAATGTGAAAATTGACATTCTTTCCAAGGAAAAGGTTTCGGAAAACTTTGTGGCTAACGGCGAAATGATAAAATTTGACGGTTTCCTTAAAGTATATTTAGAAGGAACCGATTATGAAGAAGAAGAACAGGAAGGAATGTTGCCCAATATGAAAAACGGCGATTCTCTCGAAAAAAATTACATTACTGCCACCGAACGTTTTACGCGACCTCCATATCGCTATACCGAAGCTTCTTTGGTAAAACAATTGGAGGAACTTGGAATTGGCCGACCCTCTACATATGCTCCTACTATTTCAACCATTATAAGCAGAAATTATGTTGAAAAGGGTACGGTGGAAGGTTCTGAAAGAAAATATCTCCAAATAACTCTTCAAAAAGATAAGCTTAAGGATAAAACATTGTCTGAAACTGTGGGATCTGATAAGGGAAAACTTGTCCCCACTGACATTGGAATGATTGTGAACGATTTTTTAGTTGAAAACTTTAAAAATATTCTCGATTATAATTTCACGGCAAAAGTAGAGCAGGATTTTGACGATATTGCGGAAGGGAAAGAAGAGTGGACAAAAATGATGAAGGAGTTTTATGCAGATTTCCATCCGCACGTAAAACACGTTGAAGAAAATGCCGATCGAGAAAGTGGAGAGCGCATTTTGGGCGAAGATCCTGAAAGCGGAAGAACAGTCCTTGTCCGACTTGGAAAATATGGGCCAATGGCCCAAATTGGAGCTCCTGATGATGACGAAAAGAAATTTGCTAGCCTCCGTCCAGATCAACAATTGCATTTAGTTACCTTCGAGGAAGTCATGGATCTTTTCAAACTTCCGAAAACTTTGGGCATTTATGATAAGGAAGAAGTAGAAGTAAACAATGGCCGTTTTGGTCCTTATGTCCGTTTCGGAAAAACCTTCATATCCCTCCCAAAAGGAATGGATCCACTTGATGTGGATATGACTTTTGCCAAAGAATTGATTGAAGAGAAAAAAAAGGCCGATGCTCCTATATATATATATGAGGATAAACCTGTTCAAAAAGGGGTAGGTCGATTTGGCCCTTTCATCAAATGGAATAATATGTTTATCAATGTAAACAAGAAGTACGATTTCGACAATCTTTCCGAAGAAGACATAGAAGAGCTCATCGATGATAAGAAGCAAAAGGAGATTGATAAGTTAATTCAGGAATGGCCTGAGGAAAAGATAAAGATTGAAAAAGCTAGATGGGGACGTTTCAATCTTATTAAAGGGAAAACAAAAGTGGAATTATCAAAAGACACAGCGGTGGACAAAATGACCTTGCAAGAAGCAAAGGATTTACTGGCTAAAAAAACTCCGAAGAAAAAATCGACAGCTAAAAAGAAAACCACCACCAAAACGACTTCTGCCACTAAGGCTAGAAAAACTACAGCCAAGAAAAAATAATGATAGAATTTTTATCTCCGGTTTCTAAAACGGTTTTGGCACATCGAGAGATTCTGCCTATCGGAGCTTTGGGAAAGAAAATTAGAGTCCACGCCGAAAAAGGCGAATTTCCAAGCTTTACTGGCGTAAAATTCGCTATATTGGGATTGCAGGAAAATCGAGCGGATGAGAATTTCATGGGTGACGAAATATGCTTTGACCTTTACCGAAAGGCTTTTTATTCACTTTATCCAGGAAATTGGAGCCACAGTATAATAGATTTAGGTGATATAGAAAAAGGAGAAACCCCTGAGGATAGCCGTTTCGCTGCAAAAGAAACAATTGCGGCGCTTTTGAAAATGAAAATAATTCCGCTAATTTTAGGAGCGGGTCAAGATTTGGCTTACGCCCAATATCGAGCCTATGATAGTTTGGGTCAAATGGTAAATATGGTCAATATAGACAGTCGGTTTGACTTGGGCGATGCAGACCTGCCTATTTCTAACAAATCTTATGTAGGCAAAATAGTAGTTGATCTACCTTATAATTTATTTAATTATAGTGTTGTTGGATATCAATCCTATTTTAATTCGCCACAAGAAATAGCCTTAATGGAAAAGCTGTTTTTTGATGCGTATCGGCTTGGGGAAATCACTTCCGATCTTACTATTGTAGAACCTGTTATGCGAGATGCCGATATTGTTACTTTGGATGCCTCAGCAATAAAGACGTCTGAAATCAGTTATACAAACAGTGAAAGTCCAAATGGTTTTGATGGCAGAGAGATTTGCGCAATTTCCAGATATGCTGGTATCAGTAACCGTGTGAGCTCTTTCGGAATTTATGAAATTGGGAAACCCATTTCACACCAAAGTGGCGCAATGCTAATAGCGCAAGTATTGTGGTATTTTGTGGAAGGAGCTAATTTTAGGATAGAAGATGAAGACTTTGAAAGCGACAAGCAGTTTACTACCTATATTGTGCCAATTGAGGAAACAGTCTTAACCTTCAAAAAAAGCAATAGAACAGAAAGGTGGTGGATATTGTTACCTTTTATTTCAGATGTTAATAATAAATTAAAAAGGCGAACGTTATTACCTTGCACTTATGGCGAATATTTGGGTGCTTGTAATCAGCAGATTCCTGAAAGATGGTTGAAAGCCTGTCACAAAAACGAAGTATAATCAATAACGAGAGAGAGGGTATATTACAGGGTTTTTAAAAAAAAAATTGTTTTTTTGAAATTTTATAAATACGTTTACGCTCTCAAATAACGAAATTTAACCGAAACACCTATGAAGAAGTTTATTGCATTAGCTGCGATTGTTACCTTTTTGTTCAGTTGTAACTCTGGGGACAGAGGGGAACTTGTTGGAGCAAAAGGTAAAAAATGGTATCCGCAGAAGCCCTATGGAATGACGTTGGTCCCGGGTGGATCCTTCATTATGGGTAAAAGCGATGATGATTTTGTGGCTGTGAATGACGCACCTACCAAAACAGTTACCGTACGTTCATTCTACATGGATGAAACTGAAATAACAAATTCCGAATACCGTCAATTTGTAAACTGGGTTCGTGATTCTACCGTAAGATTGAGATTAGCTATTATGGCTGACGAGCAGGGAGCTACTCCAGGAGACGGAGGTATTGGTGAATTTGCTTTCGTGGACCAAGAAAATGAGGAGATGACCCCATATCAACAATACATGTATGACAATTACTTTGGAATGGGCGAAGATTATTATGCTGGTAGAAAACTCAATAGCAAATTAAAGCTTATTTGGGACACCGCTAAATACCCTGATGAGTTCTATTCTGAAGTTATGGATACCATGTATATTCCAATTGAAGAATCATACAATGGTCAGAGAACTATCGATGTGAGCAAACTGAAGTTCCAATATACCTACATGGACATTCAAGGTGCAGCTAGAGATAAGAGCAAAAGAAGAAAAGATTTTATAAAAACGGAAGAACTTAATATCTATCCAGATACCACAGTTTGGATTAGAGATTTCAATTATTCTTATAACGAGCCAATGCATAATGATTATTTTTGGCACGAAGCTTATGGAGAGTATCCTGTAGTTGGAGTAAACTGGAAACAGGCTAAAGCATTCTGTGCTTGGAGAACCCTTTATAAAAATGCATACCAAAAATCTAAGAAGAGTAATGCTGTGAACTCTTTTCGCCTTCCTGGAGAAGCGGAATGGGAATATGCAGCGAGAGGTGGATTGCAATCCGCATCCTATCCTTGGGGGGGTCCATATACTAAAAATGACAGAGCTTGCTTTATGGCCAATTTCAAACCTTTAAGAGGTGACTACGCTGCGGATCAAGCCCTATATACTGTAGAGGCCAAATCTTACGAGCCCAATGGTTATAACCTTTATAATATGGCAGGAAACGTGTCTGAATGGGTTGCTTCTTCCTATGATCCTGCATCCTACGATTATACTTCCACTATGAATCCAAATGTGAACGATGAGGAAAATCTCCGAAAAGTTGTTCGTGGTGGCTCATGGAAAGATGTAGCTTACTTTCTACAAGTAGGAACTCGAGACTATGAATACGCAGATTCAGCTCGCAGCTATATTGGTTTCCGAACCGTTCAAGACTATATGGGTACCGACCTAATTCTCAATGAGAGTGCTGGCGATATTCGTTAAATCCAAAATTTTATTTTTTTAATCAACCTTAACCTTAAAACCTAAATTAAAATCTATTACTATGGCAAAAGCTAACACTTCAAAAAAATTATTCCAAATGGCTTACGGGCTTGGAGCATCAGTCGTTATTATTGGCGCATTATTCAAGATTCTTCACTGGGACTTTGGTTTTCCCTTTGACGGAAACACGCTATTGACAGTTGGTCTTGTAACAGAGGCACTCGTTTTCGCTATTTCCGCCTTTGAACCTGTGGACGACGATTTGGACTGGTCTCTAGTTTATCCTGAATTGGCTGGGGGAACTGCAGCACAGAAAAGAATTGCAGAAGAAACCAAAGATCCAGAAGGCCTGTTATCTAAAAAATTGGATGCAATGTTAAAGGAGGCTAGAATCGATTCAGATTTAATGGCTAGTCTTAGCACCAGCATCAGATCTTTTGAAGGTGCCACCAAAGGAATTGTACCTACAGTTGACGCCATGAATTCTACCAAAAAATATAGCGAAGAAATGGCACTTGCTGCAGCTCAAATGGATTCTTTGAATAGCTTATACAGAGTTCAAATTGAATCAACAAGTCGTCAGACAGAAGCTAATCAACAAGTAGCAGAAAACGCAGAACAATTGAAACAACAAATGCAGCAATTGGCAACAAATCTTTCCTCTTTAAATGGAGTTTATGGTGGAATGCTTTCTGCAATGACAACAAGAAATTAGGATTGGTTTTTACCTTAATTATTTATTAATCTATAAAATAGAATAAAAATGGCAGGAGGAAAACAATCCCCAAGGCAGAAGATGATTAACCTGATGTATCTGGTTTTCATTGCGATGCTGGCTTTAAATATGTCAAAAGAAGTATTATCTGCTTTTGGCTTGATGAACGAAAGATTAACAGAGGCGAATGTTGCGACTACCCAACGCAATGAAGCTTTTATGGCTAGTCTCGCAACAAAAGCGGTAGAACAACCTGATCAATACGGCAGCGTTAAAGACAAAGCTGATCAAATTGAGGCGCTTTCAGACAAATTTAATGACTATTTGGAATCTGTAAAGACTGATATGATGAAAACTGTTAAAGATCCAGAAGGATATGAAGAACAGGATAAGTCAGATTATTTTGATCAAAAGTTTTTTAGAGGAGGAAAACTTTCCCCTGAAGGACAGGAATTTGTGAAACAAGTAAATACATATCGTGATGGTGTAACTGCCGTTATTGGTGATAAATACCCTACTATCGCTGCCACTGTAAAGAATCAATTTGACACAAGTGAACAAGTAGATAAGTCAGGAGTAAAAAAGGAATGGTTGAGTTATAATTTTGAAGGATTCCCTTTAATTGCTACCAGAACTAAGCTTACACAAATGCAGGCCGATGTTAAGACCACTGAGAGTGAAATGCTTTCAAAAATGCTTGCAGGTCAGCAGGAATTGGCACTTTCATTTACAAACTACAATACTCTATTAGAGACTTCGAAATCCGCTTATTATTCTGGAGAAAAGTTTGAAGGAGCTATCGTTTTGGGTCGTACAGACGCAAACACAAAACCAACTCGGGTTGAACTTACCATGGATGGTAAAGCATTAACCGAAGATCAATATTCACTTGAGGGTGGTAAGGTTAAGTTAAACGTAAACGCAGGTGCTCCTGGGGATCATAAAATTGAAGGTAATTTAATTTTTTCTGAAGGTGGAAAGGAAATTCCTGTGCCAGTTTCACAGCAATTTTCTACCATTTCATTGCCAAACTCAGCGGTAATCGCTGCAGACAAAATGAACGTAGTTTACCGTGGTGTAGATAACCCAATGACGGTTTCTATTCCTGGAATACCTGATAATAAAGTTAATGCCTCAGCTCCAGGTCTTTCAAGAGTTTCAGGAAGTAAATATGTAATGCGTCCCGGAGCTGGAAGAACTGTTATGATTTCTGCTAATGGAACTTTACCAGATGGTAAACCTGTAGGTTCAAAATCTGAGTTCCGTATTAAAGATATTCCACCACCAGTAGGAGCTATTCGAGGTGAAACTGGAATTGTACGCATGGAGCGTGGAGGTCTTGAAATATCAACAATTTCTGCAGTATTACCGGATTTCGATTTTGAGTTAAATATTAACGTAACAGGCTTTAGTTTTAAAGTTTCTGGACAACCAACAGTTAAGGTTAACGGAACAAAACTAGATGCCTCGGCTAAAGCAGCTTTAAGAAGAGCAGGACGAGGTGAAACGGTACAGATTTTTGATATTAGCGCAAATCTTGCTGGAAATTCAGGTTATATGCTGAAAAAGATTTCTCCTGTAATTATTGAATTGACAAACTAGAACAAAACCACACGGTATGAATTTGAAAAATGTTGTTTTATGTGTTTTAGGCCTCGGACTTTACACTAGTGCAAATGCACAGTTAAATATCCTGAATGCTAAGACCCCCGAAGAAATAGGTAAAAAAACAGAGGCACAAATTGCCTATGATAATGATAAGCCTTTGCCCTACGGCTATACAGACGAACGTGATATCCTTTGGTCCAAGACTACTTGGGAAATCATTGATCTTGACGAAAGGGTAAACTTCCCATTGTACTATCCTATTGACACAAACAACATTGGTTCAGAAAGACGTTCCTTGTATGACGTTCTTGTGAAGAATATTAAAAACGGAAAGATTTCGGAAATTTATGCCGATTCCTATTTTACTGAGAAAAGAACTCTTAAAGACATTGAAGCTTCTTTAGTATATAGTGATACTACCGACCTAGGAGTTGAGCAATATAACGCCGAAGGAATTGTAGATCCACAATACATTCGTCATTTTGAACTTAATGCTGGAGATATTCAAGAATATCATATTCGTGGATATTGGTATTTAGACAAACGTCAAGGTGACTTAAGGTATCGTTTGTTAGCGCTTTGTCCTGTTTCAAATGAAGCACGTGCTAAGGCATTTCCTGATGACGGTATCGATTCAAAAGTGGAATTGTTTTGGGTTTGGTTTCCTGGGGCAAGAGAAGTTTTGCATCAAGCAAAAGCTTTCAATCGCCAAAATACCTCACAACCTTTTTCGTATGATCACCTGTTGAACGCTCGCAGATTTAGTGCAGTAATTTACAGAGAAGATAACGTTCAAGGCGACAGAGAAATTAAGGATTATATTACTGACAATGCCTTGATGCAGCTTATGGAATCTGAGCGTATTAAGGAGGAAATACGAAATATAGAAATTGATTTATGGAATTATTAAATCTTTTATAATATTAATATTTACAGAAAACCCTTCAGGCTTCCTTATGAATCTGAAGGGTTTTTTAATTGATAACAATGAGAAAAGTAGATTATATTGTGGTTGGTCTTGGTATTGCGGGAGTATGTATTTGTGAGGAACTTCACAAGCAAGGCAAGAGTTTTATCGCCATTGACAACGGCCAACAAGGAGCAACGGCTAAATCAGGTGGAGTTTTGAATCCTACAGTGCTTAAACGTTTCAATGCTGCATGGAATGTTGCGCAATTCTATCCAGCTGCAATATCATTTTACAAAACCCTCTCTTTAAAACTCAAAATAGAGATATTCCACGAAACGCCTATCCTAAGAATCTTTAAAAGCATCGAGGAGCAAAACAATTGGTCAGTTGCTAGTGACAAAAGGGAATTACAGCATTTTTTATCCTCCAAATTTGTACAAAACGAAAACCCCCACATCAATGCTTCCCTAGGTTTTGGAAAGGTGTTGGGAACTGCCAAAATTGACGCCATTTCCTTACTCGGTAGCTACAAAATATATTTAAAAAAACGAAATGAGTTACTTTTAGAACATTTTGAATATGACAAGTTGGAAATTGAAAAAAACGGAGTTGTATATAATTCTATTTCGGCAAACAAAATCATATTTTGTGAAGGCGTAGGAGTTCTGCAGAATCCATTTTTTCCTTCAGGTGGAATAATACCAAATAAAGGAGAATACCTTCTCATAAAAGCACCAGAATTAAAACTACAAGTCTTTTTGAAAGGGCCTTTGTACATAATCCCACTCGGTAAGTCTCTATATAAAATAGGTGCCACTTTTGACCAAGATAATTTTAGTATTGAAAACACGGTAAAGGCGCGGGAAGAAATTCTTCTAAAATTGAAGACCATGATTAATTGCCCATTTGAAGTCGTAAACCAAACGGTTGGAATTCGACCTACCACAAAAGATAGAAAACCACTAATAGGAAGTAGTCGAGAAAATCCTAGAATAGCCTTCTTTAATGGTTTGGGTTCGAGAGGTTTTACTATGGCTCCCCTACTTTCTGAAATTCTATATAAAAATGTAGCAATGAATGAATCCATTCCTCAAGAGATGGATATCCATCGAATCGATGTCCATTCGAAATAAGAAACTTACTCCGAATTCCCCTTAATCGAATCTTTATTGATATTATCTTTTTTGAAATTCATAAACAGGTTAATCCAAATATTCCTGGAAACCCTCAGTATTATTGGAAATAATAGCGTTAGTACAATTATAATTGCAAAAAAGGTATAGTGCCTATCTAGCCCTAAAATGAAATAAGCAAGAATAAAGGTTGCAACGGCAATAGCAACCCCCACTGAATAGCTAACATACATCGCCCCATAAAAAAAAGACGGTTCCATTTTAAATTTGGTACCACAGTTACTGCACGTATCATGCATTTTAAGAATGGTTGAAAATTTGAATGGATTCTTAACCACATACATCTCCCCCTTATGACAAACAGGACAAGTACCGGTAAGGACACTGTAGAGCTTATTGCCTTTTAAAAATTGCATAGTCAGTTTTTTTTGCACCACAAAAATAGGCATCTTTGCAGAAATTTTGAAGCTAAACATTCAATAAAGGATTCTCTTCAACCTTTCCAGCTAATAAGAGTATTTTAATCCCTCATAATTCTGTATTTATAATTTTTAATTGAAAAAATGATCAATATTCACAATCTTTCCGTTTCCTTCCAAGGGGACTTTTTATTCGAAAAAATCACCTTTCAGTTAAAAGGAGGTGACAGGGTCGGTTTGGTTGGTAAAAACGGTGCAGGAAAATCTACCTTGTTGAAAATCATCGCTGGCGAGCAGGAATATGATACCGGGCAGATTGCGACGGATAAAGAGATCTCAATCGGTTTTCTAAAACAAGATATTGAGTTTGATAAAGGAAGAACTGTTTTAGAGGAATCTTATGAAGCATTTATTGAAATTAGAAAATTAGAAAATCAACTTAATCGAATAAATCAGCAATTAGCCGAAAGAACCGATTACGAAAGCGATTTCTACCATCAATTGATGGTGGATCTAAATGATGTGCAGCATCAGTATGAAATTCACGGGGGCTATAATTATCAAGGTGAGACGGAGCGTATCCTTCAAGGTTTGGGTTTCCAAAGAGAAGATTTTGAAAAACTCACGGAAACTTTTTCTGGCGGTTGGCGAATGCGGATTGAGTTGGCAAAGCTTCTGCTTCAAAATAATGATATTTTGCTGCTGGATGAGCCCACAAACCACTTGGATATTGAATCCATATTGTGGCTCGAGGACTTCCTAAAAGGGTACGCAGGCGCTGTCGTGATCGTTTCCCACGATAAAATGTTCTTGGACAATGTGACCAATAGAACTATTGAAATTTCACTTGGAAAGATTTACGATTTCAACAAACCCTATTCTAAATATCTCCTGCTTCGGAATGAATTACGCGAGCAACAATTAGCTTCTCAAAAAAACCAGCAAAAACAGATTGAACAGACCGAAAAACTAATTGATAAGTTTAGGGCGAAGGCAAGTAAAGCTTCCATGGCCCAGTCCCTGATCAAAAAATTAGACAAAATAGATAGAATAGAAGTTGATGAAGACGACAATAGCGTCATGTCACTTCGGTTTCCTGTTTCGGTTATTCCTGGCAAAGTGGTGATTGATGCTCAAAAAATCTCAAAAAGTTATGGCGATAATCACGTGCTTAAGGGTGTAGACCTCTTGGTAGAGCGAGATAGCAAAATTGCGTTTGTGGGTCAAAATGGACAGGGAAAATCAACTTTGGCCAAAATAATTGTAGGTGAAATTCAGCACGGTGGGAAATTGATTCTGGGTCACAATGTCCAGATAGCTTATTTCGCCCAAAACCAAGCCGATTATCTCGATGGAAGTAAAACTGTTTTGGACACTATGATTGATGCGGCAAACGAAAAAAATCGAAGTCGTGTTCGTGATATTCTGGGCTCGTTCTTATTTAGAGGCGACGAAGTGGACAAGTTTGTTCGTGTTCTAAGTGGAGGCGAACGAAACCGTTTAGCGCTCGCAAAACTACTCTTACAGCCTTTTAACGTGTTGGTAATGGATGAACCGACAAACCATTTGGACATTAAGTCTAAAAACGTATTAAAGGACGCATTAAAAAGTTTCGAGGGAACCTTGCTGTTAGTTTCCCACGATAGAGACTTTCTTCAGGGGCTGACTAACAAAGTCTATGAGTTCAAAGATCATCACATTAAGGAATATTTGGGCGATATAGATTATTTCTTAGAACAACGAAACCTTCAAAACCTCCGAGAAGCTGAAAAACGTACCGTAGTTTCTTCCGATGTAAAGAAAAAAGAAGTGCAGGAGATGAATATGAGGTTCAGAAAAAATTAAAATCTTTAAAAAATAAGTTGAGCAACGTGGAATCTTCCATATCTTCTTTGGAAAAAGAGATTGCCGACATCGATACGGATTTGCTTATCAATTATGAGGAAACAATTGCAAAGCCACACTTTTTTGATAAATACCAAGAAAAAAAGAAACGCCTTAAGAAGTTAATGGGTGAATGGGAAGTTCTTCAAGAAACCATAGAATCCCTGAATTAGAGTTGATCCTCAACCTTCCATCGATTAAACTGAGAATACTCATATCACCAAAAGTATCTAAAGTATCAAATAGACCCAGACAAGACGTATTGGGTTGTGATCAAATTCCCGACACGCACTTTTAAGTGGACAGCTGCCTAGTTAGGTTACAATAATATAGCCCAGTAATTCCTCTGGCCACGTGAGGTTTTGATTGACGCCTGCCGTAAATTTCATCAAAGAGCAACTTGGCACATATCTTAAACCATACAAAAAAACCGCCTCCAAGGGAAGCGGTTTTCGTTTTACATAACAAAGTTCTGCAATTATTCAACCACAGAAACATTGTCTATTTGATAGGTTGTAGTCGTTCCATTGGACGCTCCAACATATTGGTAAGCTATATAAACCACCTGCCCTGCATAAGCTGATAGATTAATATCGCCAGAAGGAGTGAAACCATCACCATATCCAGAAGCATGTCCTGAAGAAATAGTAGCACTCAAATTGGTCCAGGTAGCCGAAGAAACATCCCCTGTGAAATCTGTAGAGATTTTAACCGTTAGCGCATCCCCATTATAAAAACCATCATTAGTGCCGAATGACAATTTTGGAGCAGATCCAGAAGGCAAAATTAAACCAGGAGAAACCAACCACACTTCATAAGGATTCTCATTTGAGCTGAAAGCAGAAGTCTGAGCATATTTATTATTATCAAACTCTCTTACTTCCCATACTCTCGTACCTCCGTTTACATTCACATTGGTCCAACCAGGAATATTTACTGCACTCCCTGTTCCCGCTGCTTGTGCCTCAAAATTTTGAGAGAAAGGCAGTGCAAGTGCATCACCTGGATCTCCTCCGCCAGATCCGCAACGTTCACCATTCATCTGAACGTCATCCGTGTCACGGATAAAAAGTTGGTAATCTCTATTAAATACACTTAACACAGTTGTAAGGGTCCCATTTCCTTCTGGTAGAGCCATATTTTTAAAATCAGAAAAACCACTTGTTCTAAGATCTATGGTGCTGTTATCACAATCTTCCACAAGTCTGTTCACACTATAAGTGTCCCCTAAATTCCCATAATGCTCACCTAACAAACCTGAAGGAAATTGAACGTCCTCAAACTGAACCAAAGTGTTCAAACGAGGATTTAAATAAGGTTTGTTTGAATCTGGACTTTGTTTAGCTTGTGTAATCGTTACAACCTGTGGCACCAATTCAAAACTCTCAAGAGAACGTTTGATGCGATTTTCAAATTCGTCAACACTCATCCGTCCAATTTGGTCTCCGTCTTGAGTACCAAGAGTTGGAAGGCCCGCATATACACCACTATATAGTCCATTTACTCGGAAGTAAATTTTACGGCCTGGCTCATATTTAGTATAAAGGTCTGTCGCATTTGTAGAGATAGCGATTCCTGCTGTTGGGTTTTCAACCGCATCCTGAATAACCAAAGATTTGTAGAAATTCCCTGATTCATCACTTGAAACCACATAGGCTTCAATCCATAATTCCTTATTAGCATCCTCTCCGGATTCTATTATTTTTGGCTCAAAACCTCGGAAAAGGTCCTTAACATCAATGATGTTAAAGTTTACATCTACGGTTGGTTCCTCTACGTTTATTTCTGGTACGCTGAAATCATCATCTTGAACGCAAGAAGAGGCAATCATTCCTAAAAAGAATAGGAAGCTTATAAGTTTAATGTTTCTTAATTTTTTCATCTTTATATAAAATTTATTCTTTCTATTTAATTAAAATCGAACGTAAACATTCAGGTAATAAGTGGCACCATAACCGTACCAATATTTTGGACCAAATACGCGAGTATCATGGGAAGCATCAGTTGATAATGTTCTATAGTTTGCATTTCGACCTTGCTCAAACCCACCCGTTTTGTATTCTTTATCCAAAACGTTATTAATACTGGCAAAAAAACCAATATAATAATCCTTTACTCTCCAAGATTTCCCACCAACAACATTTAAAAGCATGTAGTCATCAAATTTTTCTTGCTTCAACAATGTTCTTGCCACTTCTGGATCATAATCGTTAAAAGGCATATTATCGCTGTCCAAATAGAAGTTTTTAGTTCTCGCTAAAGGTGAAACATCTACATAGGCACTATTGAAATAGTTCAACGAAGTACCAAACCACCAGAAATTTGGATCACGGTATTCAAAACCAACCTGATAGGCTTGTTGTGGTCCGCCGGCAACTTTATAGCCTTCCAGATATGATTGTCCATAGAACTGGGGATCTTTAAAATCATCTGAGGTAATATAAAGATCTGGATTATTGTCATAAGTATTTTGTCCATAAGCAGCTGCCGCTTTCAGCTTTATGGTTGTAGTCACTTGTGCTTCTATTCCCAATTCTCCTCCAATATTCCTTTTGTCAACGTTTGTAAGAACCTCTTGGACAAAAGCCGTAGTAGCATTTCTGCCTTGCACGGAAATACCGTCTGCATAAAAGAAGGAAATTTCAGAAGCATCTTGCAACAAGGTGTAATATCCGGTCAATCGAGCTTTAATGAATGGAGTACGGAAAATATAACTACCGTCAATATTCATTGTTTTTTCCTCTGTCAGACCAATAACAGTGGCATTGTTTTGACGTGAATTGGAAAACGAATTACGCATTGATGGAGGGTCGGTGAAAAAGGATCCGTTAAATTCCAACGCGTGCTTTCCAGAGATTTTATAAGTAAGACCTCCTTTTGCTCCATATGTTGTGAAATCTAACTTTTCACTTTTTCCGAAAGATTCATTCCCATCTGCATAAGAACCATTTCGATAAAGCCCATTTCGTTGGTAAGTCATCTTACCCGCCTTTGCGGCAAGATAGAAATCAACAGCGGAATACGTAAATTGAGCTTGAACAAAACCACCGAATTCGGTTGCATCCAATTCATAATTGTATTTAAAGGTATCGTCTACCCCCACTATTTTGTTTGGATTGTCCAAGTCGTTTTGTGCGGCATCACCCATATTAAAACTGTCAACATCCAAATATCCATTTCCTCCCAACAAATCATTCATTTTTGCATAATTGTGAGAGTTTAGGTTTTTATAATTAACAGAAGCAGTAAGCGCAATACGATCGGTCAATCGGGCATTCAAAATGGTATTGGCCATCAATTGATTGTCGTCATTTCGGTCTTCGTATAAATAATATCTAGAAGTTCCTCCGTAAAAGATGTTGGTTTCATAAATATCTTGCCAATCGATTTGACCGTCGTTTACAAAGGAAGAATATGCCTTATAAGCATCACCGTAGTTTGCTCCGTTTGGATCACCCAAAAAGTAACTTGGAAGTTTTTGATAGTACGATGGATCAGGATTTGGAGCATTGTCATATCCCAAACGGCTATTGGCTATTTTTCCAAACTGATACCCGACGTTTGTATTCAATTCTACTTTATCAGAAATATCGAAGTAATGGTTAAGCATTATAACCGGCTCTTCTACTTCCTTAATTCGTGAGTTGCGGATTTCACCATCTTGCATTCCCCAATAAGAGTTGTATTTGGTCCCCTTGAGGTCATAAACTTCTTGCGTATTTGCAGAAGACTTGCCTCTTCTATTTGGAGTATAGAAAGCAGTGAGGTTCAAACTGTGTTTGTCATTCAACTTCTTTTCCACAGACGCAAAAAATGAGTTTGCATCGTAAAGAGTGCCCTCATTAAATCCTTCATCGGCAAATCGCCTAGACACAAGAACAGAATACGCCCAGCCACTTGCCAAAAGACCACTGTTATAAGAGCCCATTATTCTACCTCGGTAACTTCTATTACTACTGGCGTATGAAATTCTACCTCCTTTTCGATACTGCGATGCCCGCATAATAATGTTGGTAGTTCCTGCAAGATCTCCAAAATTGTAGTCGTTAGCAGAGATTCCCATCGAGAACATCTGGTTTCGTTGCGCATCGTTCAGGCCGCCCCAATTACTCCATTGAGGTCTTCCATCGTAAAGCTTATTCATTTCCAAGCCATTAATCAGTACCTTTCCATCTTCGGAGTCATAACCCCTAGGCCGGAAAAAGGTAGCGCTAAAATCGTAAGAAGCCGCACTTAGAAAAACGTCTTTGGAAGCTTGGAGCAATCCAGAAACGTTAAAAGAAGTGCCTTCATCTTCATCCAATTGATCGTCAGAAAGACTGATTACTCCAATTAAGGCTTCAGTCTCGGCAAGATCTACAGCCAATAATACTGGAACAACCTCGTTACTTTCACCACTTTGGAGGGTAACCGGAATTCTTTGGGTAAGATATCCTGATTTAGTAAAAATCAAGATCTGGTCTCCTACAGGAAGATTTTGATCTGAAATTGTAAAATTTCCGTCTCCATCTGATAGAGCACTAAAATTACTTCCCTGAAGACTAACCTGAACACCGGGAACGGGTTCACTGGAATTGGTATCGAGCACCTTTCCCTTTACATCAGTATTTTGGGCAACAGTCATAAAACTGGTCAAAAACACTGTGCAAATCACTAAAATGAATTTGTTCATTCTCTTTGTAAAAATTAATATGATAACTTTGTTTAAAATTGTGGAGCAAAACTACATTTTTTAAATGAAAGAAGTACTTTTGAACCAGATTTTGTTAAACATAACTTAAAATTTTTTATTACAAAAATGAGATTTACTCGGCTATCACTATTCGTAATTCTATTCTCAACTTCATTAGCTTTTGCTCAAAAAGAAAAGCAGTACAAAATAAATACTATAGCATTTTACAATGTAGAAAACCTATTTGACTATGAAGATGATCCTCTTATCTTTGATGAAGACTATACCCCTGAAGGCAAAAACAGCTGGACCAAGGAGATTTATGAGGATAAGTTATCAAAACTGGCAAAGGTAATTTCAGAAATTGGCGCTGATGTCACTGGAACTTCACCCGCAATTATTGGTGTTTCTGAAGTTGAAAACCGGCGCGTATTGGAGGACTTGGTCAATGAAAAACTATTAGTGGATCAAGACTATGGTATTGTACATTTTGATAGCCCAGATCGCCGAGGGATTGATGTAGCGCTTCTTTATAAAAAAAAGCTCTTTACTCCCACCAATTATAAGGCTTACGAGTTAATTCTTTATGACAGTCAAGACAGAACGAAACGAATCTACACTCGTGACCAATTATTGGTTAGTGGCATGTTGGATGGTGAAATGATCCACGTCATTGTAAATCACTGGCCATCCCGTTATGGTGGTGAAGAACGCAGCAGACCCAACCGTATGAAGGCCGCAGAGCTCAATAAAAAAATAATGGACTCCTTATTCAGTGAAAATCCGTATGCCAAAATTATGACCATGGGCGATCTAAACGATGACCCTACTAGTCCTAGCGTTAAGGAGGTTTTGCAGACGAAAAGTGATAGAGAGAAACTGAAAATGAAAGAATTCTACAATCCTATGGAAGACATGCACAAAAAAGGAATGGGCACCCTAGCCTATCGCGATGCTTGGAATCTGTTCGACCAAATTATAATCTCTAGCGAATTGGCAAAAAAGGATTACTCTTCCTACCGCTTTTACAAAGCAGGAATCTTCAACAAAACCTACCTTCAGACCCCGCGGGGGCAATATAAAGGCTATCCCTTTCGAAGTTATGCCAATGGTTATACAGGAGGCTATAGCGATCACTTTCCTGTGTATATTTATTTAATAAAGGAAAAAGTTAAAACGAATTAAATCTGCAATTCTAAATAAAAAAGTAGGCGTTCGAATTATTGAGCGCCTACTTTTTTTTCGGGAAATTATCTTACCGTTATAATATAAAAAAATTAGTTTCCAAACCAAATTTGCCATGGAATTCGACTTAGCATCAAAATCAATGCGATGGTGTAGAAAATCGATAAGGTTTTGAATTTTTTATGAGATAGTAAATTCTTTTTATGTTTTGAATACCCTATGGTAATAAAAACAACCGTTAAGATCATCACCAGCGGATGCTCAACCACAAAAAGACGCGCAGTGGAATCTTTCATAACAGCGGCCATTCCCATGTTTGAAATACTTTTGAATCCTAAAGGAGAAACAAAATACATTACAAACCCAATAAGGATTTGAATATGTGTGACAATAAGCGCGAATAGGGAAATCCTAAAATCCTTGGCTGCGTATTCTCTTTTTGAAAAGAATGCTGCAAGCGCATTAATGGTAGCTAGCAAAACAATGAGTAGCACTAAATAGGCCCAATACGAGTGGATAATTTGAACAGTTCTGTACATTTTTATGTTGATTTTTTGAAGTTGCCCAAAGATAGGATTTATAACCAAAAAAATAGATCAATTTTTGTGTTGCGTTTTATAAGAGCGTAATGGTAGTTAGAAATCCCCACATTATATCCGATATTGACGACACGAGTCGAATAGAAGATTTGATGACATTTCACTTCTACCTATTTATTCAAATCATACAGTCTTTCTAAAAATTTCAATTTTTCATCTTCATTCCATTCTTCAGTATATACCAAAAGATTTATAAAATCATCTTTTACGGATCCAAATAAAAAGACATTATCCCACTTCCCGTCATTAAACTTCCAAATTATGTATCCCAATTTTGAATCCTCCTTAATCTTATCGGTTTTATATTGAAGTTCTTTTCTATAATCAGAATCCCATTTGTAAAATTCTTGTACATTTTTAAAATCGGATTTTTTAGAGTTGTAAAAAGAGTACGCCTTCTTAGGATTTTGAGCAACGGCTATAATTACCTTCTCTTCATTTTGCAAATAGGTTTGACCAGAATCATCCATTGTATTTAGCTGATTCCATGTTCCCGGAATCTTAACTTCTGCTGTTTTCGTCTTGACTAAAGAGTACTTCTCCTCAGCTTGACTAAATGCAATAGCGGGTGCAAATAAAAATAGTATGAATATTAATTTCAAATTCATCATTGTATACATTTTTATATGATAAAAGTACCACAAAACATCAACCAGTCCAAAAGTTGGTTTGAATAAAAGTTGTCAAAATCTCCATTATTTGTGTGAAGGATGAATGTAAAAAGTAATGGCTTTAGTCAACGGCTCTAGTTAAACTCTAGATGAATAATGACCAAGTAAATTTTATATAACATCTAAAATACAAAGTTTAATTATTTAAAAACAGGGTAATATTTCCCCGGTGCAGAAAAAATTACCCAATTTTCTTGTTTTAAAAAATTCGCACAAAAACACTTATTTAATTGATATTAGGTATCTTAAGGTCAGCTCTAAATCAATTTTTATTAATGGCACATAGGTTGCACATTGGGATGGCGGTCGTAAAAAGCTATTTCGTATAATCTCTTGGTTTTTTAAGATTGTCAGATAAAATGCGGTTTTATAGTAAATTAAATTCACCCAGATTTAGATTTTACAAATCGAAAATCGAAGATGAGAAATATAAAATGCACAACGATTAATTCGGAGTTAAATAAACGGAAAGCCCCTCAAAAGGTAACTTCTAAAACAAAAACAAATGACAAACGAACAAACAGTGGAAATACCAAAACCTGTAAAAAGAGGAATGTTGGATAATGTGATGGAACAGTTCAATCACGCAGCCGACCAAATCAATCTGAACCCAAACGTTCGGAAAATTTTAAGTATCACAAATACTGAGATTGTCATCAACTTTCCAGTTCGTATGGACAGTGGCGACGTTGAAGTCCTAACTGGTTACCGGGTTCAACATAACAATGCGCTTGGGCCTTACAAAGGCGGACTTCGTTACCATCCTACTGTAGATATTAATGGCGCACGTGCCTTGGCTATGTGGATGACGTGGAAAACTTCCTTGGCCGGTTTGCCTTACGGTGGTGCTAAAGGAGGAATTCAGATTGACCCTTCAAAATATTCAGCGGGTGAATTAGAACGCATTACTCGCCGATTCACTTATGCTCTTGGTGAAAACATAGGACCAGAACATGATATTCCTGCTCCAGATGTTAACACCAACGCACAAACCATGGCATGGATTGCAGATACTTACATGAGTACGAAAAGTACTTCTGAACGATCCAAAAACATGCACGTTGTTACTGGAAAACCCGTTGGTAGTGGTGGCCTTGAAGGTCGTGATCGTGCAACAGGCTTTGGAGTGTTTTTAACCATTAAGTTTTGGGCAGAAAAAAATAAAATAAGCTTACAAGGAAAAACCTTTATCGTACAAGGTTTCGGAAATGTAGGCTACTGGTCGGCACATTTTCTTCAAAAGGAAGGAGCTATTTTGGTTGGTGTACAGGATGCTTTTGGAAGTATTCAAAATAAGGACGGAATCAAGGTTGAAGACTTATTCAATTATAGCGTTTCCAACAATGGCAGCATTGTGGACTTCCCTGAAGCTTCGGCAATGGAAGGCAAAGAGTTTTTTGGATTGGAATGTGACATCTGTATTCCAGCAGCTTTGGGAAATCAAATTACTAAAGCAAATGCTGGCTCAATAAAAGCAATTTTGGTAGCTGAAGGTGCGAATGGCCCAACCGATGTTGAAGGCGAAAAAATATTATTGGAGCGTGGCATTAGCATTATCCCTGATATCATGTGCAACTCTGGTGGAGTTATAGGCAGCTATTTTGAATGGCTTCAAAATCGTAACGGCGAACTTTGGCAACTTGATGAAATCTTAGAAAAAATAGAGAAAAAACTTCGGACCACCTTTATTAAAGTTTCTGACTATTCCTCTGAGAAAAATGTGGATATGCGAACTGCGGCATTCGCCCTCGCTATTCAGCGTGTAGAAAAAGCTTATATTCTTAGAGGTATTTTCCCATAATAATTATGCATACTTAAAAAGTTGGGGGCATCTGCATCTTTTCCCTTCTAAATGAAGATGCCCCTCTTTTTTACGATAATCCCCTTCAATTATGAAATATGGAAATTTGATTTTGGAAAAAAAGGAATACGTCTTTTTAAAACGCTTATTGAATGTTTCCAGCTACTACAAAGACCAAAACACTAAGGATTCCTTACAAAAATTGAGCGTAGAACTCAATAACGCTATTATTTACGACAATGAAGAAATGCCTGAAGATGTAATTCGCTTTAACAGTGTTATTACAGTGCAATCCGGCACCTGGGAGACAGAATTTCAATTAGTTATCCCTACAGAACGAAATATCTCAGCAAATAAAATTTCTATATTGGCACCAATGGGCTCCGCGGTTATGGGCTACGCGTTAGGTGATTCCATTATCTGGAATTTTCCTAATGGTTCTAAAGAACTTAATATTATTAGTGTAAAACAAGCTGAAAAGCCGATTGACATAGATGTGCTATTATAGCATGATCATCAAGCTTAAAACAATAAAGGCATTCGAAGGAAAAATTAGACCGATTAATATTGCCGTCTATAATTTAAAAAAATATAAAGATGCAGATTTACGATCACGATTCTCCTGAAGCTATCACATTTAAAAATAATTCAATAGAACTAGAAAATTGGCTTGAACACCTATCCTACATTAATAAGGAAATTTCAAATCTATTGAATATCGGGAAGACTGAACGTGCCAAAGCCACTGAAATGAGACCTATTCTACTCAACTTGGAAAGCAAAAAAGAGGAAAATGCAACTACCATTGAAGAATTGAATAAATACAAGAACAACTTGCCCAAGGCTGCAGAATGTGAAGATGTTTCCTGCGACATGTTCTATGTAAACGAACACAAAAAGTATCGAAAATCATATCGGGACTATCTGGAAAGCTACAGAGAAATTAAAGAAGAATTCTTCAAAATCCTCAGCATAGCCTCCTAAATCAAAATAATAAAAAAGTGGGCTAATAAATATTTCTACAGCCCATACCACTGACCAAAACTTATGAGCGAAAATCAACAGCCAAAGACAATTGGAATCCTATCAACCCCAAATGACCCTCGGGTTTGCTTATTACCCAAAGAAGTAAAACGCCTAACTGCTGAACTAAAATACAAGGTCCAATTTGAACCCGGTGTGGGTAGCTCGCTTCAAATTGAAGACGACCAATACACTGAAGCTGGAGCCAGTTGTATTTCTAGAGACCAGATATTAAAAACTTCAGATATAATTGTTTCTGTTAATCACGCTTTTAATGGAGAGGAAATAAAAACTGGAAGTACATTTATCGGTATTTTCAATCCACTGTTTCATTCCCCAAAACTCAACATTTATCAAGAAAAAGGAGCTACGGTTTACAGCTTGGATCTTTTGCCGCGAACCACTTTGGCTCAATCCATGGATGTCCTTTCGTCTATGGCCTCTTTGGCAGGGTACATAGCTGTAATAAAATCAGCTTCTCTTTATAATGGTATTTTTCCGATGTTTACCACAGCTGCAGGAACTCTTACTCCCGCCAAAGTCTTGATTTTGGGGGCTGGGGTAGCAGGACTTCAAGCCATTGCTACAGCGCGTCGTTTAGGAGCTGTAGTAGAAGCTTTTGACGTGCGTACTTCAGCAGGAGAAGAAGTGAGAAGTCTCGGTGCAAAATTCGTCGAAGTTGAGGGACATACCGAATCGGCCAGTGCTGGCGGGTATGCTGTGGAACAAACGGAAGAATATAAACTGAAACAAAAAGAACTTATTCACCAACATATTCTTTCGGCCAATGTGGTAATTAGTACAGCCAATATTCCGGGAAGAAAAGCTCCGTTACTCATTGAAAAACGATCTGTTGAAGCCATGCAAGCTGGAAGTATCATTGTAGATTTAGCAGCGGAACAAGGCGGAAACTGTGAGCTTTCTAAGAACAACGAAATAGTAAATTATAAGGGCGTAAGCATCGTTGGGAATTCAAATCTTTCGGCAGAAATCCCAAGTTCGGCTTCTCGCCTACTTTCCAATAACTATTTCTCATTTTTAAAATATATGGACAAAGTGGAGAAAGCAGACGATCCTCTTCTTTCTCCAAGTCGTGTTTTAGAAAATGGAGAATGGACTCATCCTCATTTTAAACAACCTCAAACCTCCTAATTTATGGATTTCATCAATCAAAATATTCAAGAAATTTACTTTGTTATCTTCTGTATCTTCATCGGAATAGAAGTAATCTCCAATGTACCCGCAATTTTGCACACTCCATTAATGTCGGGTGCAAATGCCATAAGCGGTGTGATTTTAGTGGGAGCAGTCTATATGATGTTAAACATCCCCGCAGACGACTATCTCAATCTAATCTTAGGAGGAATTGCAATATTTCTTGGAACTCTCAATATCGCTGGAGGATTTTTTGTCACTGGGCGAATGCTTAAAATGTTCAGTCCAAAAAAATAGAGGAGAAATAAAGGATTCAGAATTGTTCAAATCAATTCAATTCTGTTCAATCTCTCTGAGATTCGTTCATCAAAATTCAAATTACCAATTAAATAAACCAACCATCTGTCATTAGGCAGACCTTGAAAAAAGAAATCTCCGATGCAAGCAATTATCGAAATAGGATATTTATTGGCCACCATTTCCTTTATACTGGGGCTAAAATATATGAGTTCCCCCAAAAGAGCTGCAACTGGAAACACCATCGCCGCAGTTGGGATGGTACTCGCGGTTGTATTAACCTTTGTTGCTGGTTATACACAAACGGTTCCTTATACAAACTTAATTATAATGCTTGTCGCAATTGCGATAGGAACCATAGTTGGGAAAAGACTCTCGGACAAAGTGGAAATGACTGGAATGCCACAACTAGTTTCTTTATTCAATGCGACTGGTGGTGGATGTGCTATGCTTTTGGGATTGGTAGAAGCAAATCCCATGCATCCAGGACAGACAGACTTGACAATCCAAATTTTACTCATTGCAGGTTTGATTACGGGAGCCATTGCTTTTACGGGAAGTATAATTGCCGAGCGTAAATTGGCAGGAAAAGTAAAGGATAATCGAACCATAAGTGTGGTCCTATCAGCTAGAATCCTTTTGGGGCTTATGGTTGTATTACCAGTGCTCTATTTTGTCGGTGTTATTCCTATAGGTTTTGCTCCATTTGTGTACTCCTTAGCGGTTCTGGCGATGGTGTATGGAGTTCTGTTTGTACTTCCTATTGGCGGAGCCGATATGCCTGTTGTTATTTCTCTCTTGAACAGTATAACAGGTATTGCAACAGCTTTCACTGGACTTGTTTATGGAAACAAAGTAATGATTGCCGGTGGAATCTTTGTTGGTGCTGCAGGAATTTTCCTAACCCTTCTTATGTGCACGGCCATGAATCGCTCCTTGATGAAGGTTTTGGCAGGGAAATTTAAAAAGAGTACCGGAACAGTTTCAGAAGAAGATCAGGAAATCAAGGAAATCAGTATTTCAGAAACTGCCTTAGCACTGTCATTTTCCCAAAAAGTCGCTGTTATTCCTGGGTATGGTCTTGCCGTGGCACAGGCCCAACATATCTGCGCGCAATTAGAGCAATTACTAGAAAAACGAAATTGTGAAGTGGACTATATCATCCATCCCGTTGCTGGTCGTATGCCTGGACACATGAACGTACTTCTCGCAGAAGCAAACGTGGATTATTCCCGATTGAAGGAAATGGACGAAGGCAACGAAATTATGTCACATTATGATGTTGTTTTAGTGATTGGTGCCAACGACGTTGTAAACCCCGCCGCTGAAAACAATCCAGACAGCCCTGTTTACGGAATGCCCATCATTCGCGCTCACGAAGCCAAACAGGTAATCGTTATGAAGCGTGGAATGAGCAAAGGATATGCAGGAGTTGTAAACGATCTATTTGAAATGGACAACTGTAGCCTACTTTTTGGAGATGCTAAGGCTTCATTGCAAGAGATTGTGAACCAATTGAAGTTGATATAAAATACCAATTATGTACAGTTAAAGACTTAAGACCGCTTCGCTAAAAGACATAAGACTTAGGACAAAGTCGCGACTAATTCAAATACAGCTATTTAAAAAAGAATAGTCAATTATTTCTTTGCAGGGTTCAAAAATTTCAAAAGCAAGGTATCGGGTTTAGGTTTGACTGTGATTTTCAATGAGAAGAATACTTTCAAAAACATTCATCGAAAAACGGGGATAAAATACAATGATTTTACAGATTTTCTCTGCGCCCTTTGTGACTCTGCGTAAGCTCTTACATCGCAAATACGGAAATGACACGGTATTTATTTACTCTTCCGATTTCAAATTGAAATAATCGCCAAAATTGAGCTGATAGAAATAAAAATCCACAGCGAAATTCCGAGAATCATTGGCTTCCAACCTGCAGATTTTATTTTGTCGATAGAAAGTCCAGCCCCGATTAAGAAGAGCGTCAATACCAACAGTGATTTTGAAATACTCGTGATGCCTTCGGTAATCATATCAGGAATTGGCAAATAACTATTTAATATAATCGCCAAGATAAATAGGAAGATAAAATAAGGAATTTTCACGCTTTTTCCCTTTCCCTTAAATAGAAATACAGATAAAATAGAAAGTGGAATAATCCAAAGCGCACGCGCTAGTTTTACGGTAGTCGCCACTTTTAAAGCTTCATCTCCAAAAGTATAGGCAGCTCCCACAACAGAACTTGTGTCATGAATTGCAATTGCACACCACAGTCCGAATTGGTGTTGGGTCAATTCTAAAAAATGACCGAGCGGAGGAAAAACGATAAGGGCAATTGAATTCAAAAGAAAAATTACACCCAAAGAAATAGAAATATCCTTTTCAGAAGCATTGATAACAGGAGCCACAGCTGCAATTGCACTTCCACCACAAATGGCAGTTCCCGAGCTGATAAGATGGCTACCCTTGCGATCCATTTTTAATAGCCTACCTAAAAAATAACCCAGAAGCAAGGTTAGTGTAATTGAAAAAATTGTCAGCATAAATCCGTCCTTTCCAGCATTGAAGGTTTCGACAAGGTTCATTCCAAAACCCAAACCTACTACTGCAATTTTCAAAAGCCAATTCACCGCCTTACTGTTAAGTGCTAAAAAAGGATGTCCCAGAAAATAAGAAAATAGAAATCCACCCACCAAAGCTACGGGACTGCTTACATACCCAGAAATACAAAGCACCATTCCGATAATAAAAATCACTTTTATCCAAGTATGCTTATCACTATTTAGTCTTTCCATTTAGGCATTGTAATTTCTTATCATACAAAATTCGGAAGTTTTAGTGGATTTTTCTACTTTAATTCCAATGTGAAATAAGGGCAAAACGAATGAAAACATAATTATCTCTCTAAGGTTTAAACACAATTTTCTATTCTAAGTGAAAATCTATTAAGATGTCGATGCTTCCTTGTTACCTTTAAAAACAACCGTTCTATAAGGAAATGGAATTTCGATACCTTCCTGCTCAAAGCGTTTTTTAATGCTTTCCAATAAGTCGCATTTCATATCAAAAGAATTGGAATAAGTCTGAGCCCAGACCCAAGCTCTAATGGTTACAGAGGAATCATTAAGGGAAATCAAAGCTACTCTAACAATTGGTTTTCCATCTAAAACATCCAATGCCGAACGGTTATCAAAAACCAAAGGATGGGTTTCACATTCTTCCCGCATTATTTTTTTTGCTAGATCCACATTGCTATCGTAGGAAATTCCAATTTCAATTCGTTCACAAATCTTTAAATCCTTTAAATTGTAATTAATTATTTTCTCCTTATTCATTATCGCATTTGGAATAACGATCATTTTATTTTCAAAATTTCGCAACACGGTATGCCGGAGGGTGATGTCGGACACAGTACCTACCATTTCATCCGACAACTTTATAATATCGCCAATTTTAAAAGGTTTAAAAGAAATGATGAATACTCCCCCTATAAGGTTCGCTAATGCCTCTTGGGAAGCAACTCCAATAATCAATGCTAAAACACCTGCGCCACCTAAGGCAGTTTGTGCGACACCTTTAAAAGACGGAAAAGCTACAAGAACAAACATACTTCCAATGGTATAAACACCAAACACAGCGATGTACCTTAAAAACTTTAGAGCGGTAGTGTCCTCATTCAATGTCACTTTAAGCTCAACTTTTTTCCGAAACCAGATATTTACAGAGGAGGCTAGAATAATGGTAGTCACTGCAACCAATCCTATATAGAGGATAAGGCGAAAGTTATTTTGTAACCTCTCATAAGCATCGTGGAAGAACAAGGAACTTAGAGCCATTATCCCCAACACAATCCAAATAGAGTTTAAGATGCGCCTGACAAGAAGTATAGAAATAGGTTTAGCACCACTATATCTTTGTTGTTCCTCTTTAATCAACCATTTGTAAAATAAATTGGTGCAAAAGCGCAACAATAAAACACCTATAATAACCAACAAGGCATAAAGGAATTCTTTTTGATATGTTTCAAAAAATTCAATCATAAAAACTGGAATTGACTTATTGTTTTATTGGATTAAAAGATAGGAATTTATCTGGGCACTGGACGTAAGTCCTTCTTTTTTTCACGAATTAGATAAATGCCCCACAAGATAAGTAATCCGCCAATGACATACCAAAAACTAAATTTTTCTCCATCCAATATTCCCCAAATCACAGCAACCAGTGGAAGCAGGTAGGTAACGGTGCTGGCAAAGACTGGAGTTGTATTTTGTATCAATTTATAGTAAAGTATTATGGCTATCGCGGTACCCAAAACTGTTAGTATGCTCAGGAATCCCAAAGACTCCAAAGTTTGAGAAGAGACTTCAAAATCACTAAAAAATCCAGTAAAAATCAAGATTAGAATAGAAGGAAGCATCCAAACTGAAAACACAGCTCCCGATAGCTTGAGGGATGGAACATGTTGGAGTCGTTCTTTAATAATCAATCCTGCGAGCGCATAACATGCGGTGGCTAGAACCACTAGAAGCGCATATCCAAAGTTTGATTCTTTAGTGCTGACCTCGGAGAAAAACATCAATAAGGCAGCTCCCGAAAACCCAATTACGGCACCCAAAACCTGCATCCATTTACTTTTTATCCCAAAAAGGAAAAAACCCAGTACCAATACAAAAACGGGAACCAGCGAATCCAATATTCCTGCCAGCGAACTACTCACGCGAGTTTGAGCGATAGGAAAGAGAAACATAGGCAAAAAATTTCCAAAAAACCCAGTAAGACAAACCCAGAAGAATGTTTTTTTATTCATTTTCAGGAGTGCAGGAATTCCAACATAGCTGAGAATTAATCCCGAGATTCCAACACGAAATGCTCCAATTTGGTAGGGCGAAAACGCAATGAGCGATTTTTTAATTAAAATAAAAGAACTGCCCCAAGTAAGAGCAATTACAATCAGTAGAAACCATCGGTTTTCAAACAACTTTCCCATTCGGCATCAGTGCAATTAGGCCATCACAGAATGGCAGTGAGAATTTTTTTACAAATTTATAGTTTTTATATCAGGCAATAGTTTTTCATAGTAAGTATAAAAATCCGTTCTCGATATATAGCTTCAGAAAAAAGGGCTAAAAGATTCCAAAATCGACCACTGCCTATAATTCTTCTACTAAGAAAACAATTCATTCAATCTCTATCCACATAAACCCATTGCCAAAATTCCGTTTCGCATTTGCCATTTCCATCGTATATTCGCAATGACTGTTTTACTTTAAAAAGAAAAATGCTTATCCAGGAAGTAACCTAAAATAGACCTAAGACGTTAAGAGGTAGAACCTACGACAAATGTACATTAATGGCTATGTTTCTGTGAAAACAGAGATAGTCATGCGTCTTAGGTCCTTTCGTCCAATGTCTGAATAGAACATTAGGTCCCTTTACCGACAACCATTAAAAAAAATAAGGATTTTCGACTTTGGTAGCATTGTTTTAATCGCAATTCCCCTGAACACTTATGGATTTTATACTCCACCAACTTATCGAAGAATTCCAACTTCCACTTCAAAATCCAGTGTTGATTTTTTCATTGATTCTTTTTATCATTTTGTTGGCTCCTATTGTATTACAAAGAATCCGCATACCTGGAATTATTGGACTGATTGTGTCTGGGATAATCATTGGTCCAGCAGGATTGAATATTTTAGAAAAAAGTCTTTTTGTCGATGTTTTCTCTACCATCGGCCTACTCTATATTATGTTTATAGCGGGCTTAGAACTTGATTTAAATCAATTTAAGGCCACCCGAAACAAGAGCTTATTATTTGGTCTACTTACCTTTTCAATCCCTTTGGGTATCGGATTTCCAGTGTGCCATTATCTCTTGGGTTTCGATTTTAATGCGAGTCTTTTAACAGCGAGTATGTTTGCTACCCATACTTTGGTAACATACCCGATAGTGAGTAAGCTTGGAGTCTCCAAAAACATAGCAGTGGCAATTACCGTGGGGGGTACAATTCTTACCGATACCGCTGTGTTAATTTTGTTGGCGGTGATTTTAGGTTCGCACAATGGCGGACTTTCCCAAGAGTTTTGGATTCGGCTGGGCATTTCACTCATATTGTTCTCAGCCTTTATGTTTATGGTAATTCCCAGGATTGCAAAATGGTTTTTTGTGAAATTGGAGAGTGAAAAACATTCGCATTATATTTTTGTACTTTCGGTGGTTTTCTTTGCGGCATTTCTTGCTGAAATTGCTGGATTGGAATCGATTATTGGGGCTTTCGTTGCGGGATTGGCACTTAATAAACTCATCCCCCATTCCTCAGCTTTGATGAACCGGATTGAGTTTATTGGGAATTCACTTTTTATTCCTTTCTTTCTAATTAGTGTGGGAATGATAGTTGACATCGGTGTAATTCTCAGTGGTCCTATGGCGCTGGTAATTGCAGGAACGCTGACGGTGGTGGCTATTACTGGAAAATGGTTAGCTGCATTTTTCACACAAATTCTTTTCAAGTTTTCAAAGGGGCAGCGAAATTTGATATTTGGATTGAGTAGCGCACATGCTGCGGCGACCCTCGCTGTAATATTAGTTGGATATAAGGCTGGAATACTAGACGACAATATTTTGAACGGTACGGTAGTGTTAATACTTGTTACTTGCATTGTGGCATCCTTTGCGACTGAACGCGCCGCAAAGTCAATTATAAGGAATTCGGACGACGACGAAGATTTGGAATTGGGTTCTGCCTCGATGGAACAAATTCTGATACCAATAGCCAATCTCGTAAATATTGATAAGGTTTTGGACTTTGCTGTTCTAATTAAGGAGAAAAAATCAAACCATCCTCTTGCCGTTTTAACGGTTGTTCCGAACACCAGCGAAGCAGAAAAAACCATCATCAAGGCAAAACAAGGGTTAGAAAAATTTATCAAAGAGACCACGGCTTCTGACACCCAAGCTACCGTTATGGCCACAATAGACCACAATGCCGCTAGTGGAATTTCACGCACCGCCAAAGAAATTATGGCAGATATTATCCTCTTGGGATGGCCACAAAAAACAGGGTTTTTGGATAAACTAATTGGAGATAAAATGGAAAGTATCTTGCAAAATACTGAAAAAACACTGTTTATCTGCGATTTTCAGATTTCCATGGTAAACCATAAAAGAATATTTCTAGTCGTCCCACCAAATGCGGAGTTTGAAGAAGGTTTTGCTTTGTGGATGAACAAAATTGCAAAATTATCCTTAGAGCTTTCTATTCCAATAAACCTCAACTGCACCAAAGAGACGCATAAGGCAATACTAAAGTTCGCTAAAACCAACAAAATAACCATATCCCTAAATTTCCATCACTTTAATGATTGGGAAGAATTCTTTATACTTTCGCGACAAATTACCAATACCGATTTTATCGTATTGGTTTCAGCACGAAGAGGGTATCTTTCCCATTTTGGCTATTTAGACAGATTACCAACCAAATTGGAGAAACACTTTTCAACAACAAGTAAAATGGTGATTTATCCGCAGTAATTTTTCCTGTTACTAGATTTCTTTGATTAATTTGAAGTTAAGAAAAATTAAGTCCTATAAAAACGTCAATTCAGAAAAACGATTCTCAAATATGCCTAAATCTAAAAAACAAACCTCACGCATTTTGCAAGGCTAGTTTTATCCTAAAGATTCCTGTTTAAATCCTCTCTGGAATTAAATCTTCTTCTTCTGGCTCATGCAGATATCGCTCTTTACTGTCATCCAGTTCGTCCATCCAATCAGTGTGATGCTCAGCAGCCATTGTTCCAGTGACAACACTTTGGTAGGTTTTATCGCGATAAGTAAGAATATTCTCTTCCTTGTCTCCCAACCACGACTTGAACATTTCTCCTACTTTATCCACACTAAAATCAGGATAGTCTGATAGTGAAAGTAAATCTTTGATATAAGCCGACTGAAAATCGACATCATCAAAACCTGTTTTCAACTTATCATTCCAATCTACCCACTTATCGATATCTATTCGCCGCTCAGCTTCCGAGGGAAGCGACAAACGCCCAATCATATAATCACGTGCAACCCATGCTTGGGCGTCGAACATATTGAAAGTGTAATATTGATCTTGCATTCCCAGATACATCAATTGTGGAAGTTTATTATAGAAAACTCCCTTGTATAAATGATCCGGAAATAAATTATTTTTTGTTTTTAAACGAAGTTCATCTGGCAAAAAAGGAAATTTATGTTGGTAACCCGTACACATAATTACGGCATCAAATTTTTCAACAGCGCCGTCTTTAAAAAATGCTGTATCGTCTTGAAAATGTGTAATTAACGGTAATTCCTTAATGCCTTCTGGCCATTCCACGCCAATAGGATTACTTCGGTAACTGAGTGTAACAGAATTAGCTCCGTGCTTATAACATTGTACGCCAATATCTTCTGCAGAATAACTACTTCCAATGAGCAATAAATTCTGCCCTTTAAATTGATCGGCACCTCTAAAATCGTGAGCGTGTATTACCGTTCCAGGGAAATTTTCAATTCCTTTGAAATAAGGCATATTCGGGGTTGAAAAATGTCCCGAAGCAACTATTAAGTAATCAAATTCTTCGGAATAGGTTTTGTCAATTTTTAAATCGTCAAGAATTACCGTGAATTTTTTCGTCCTTTCATCAAAACTTACCCAACGGGCAGTGGTATCAAATCGGATGTATTCCCGGGCCTTACTTTTCTTTATTCTTCCTTGGATATAATCAAATAGAACAGGTCGTGGCGGATAGGAAGAAATTGGTTTTTTAAAGTGCTCGTCAAATGAATAATCTGAAAACTCCAAACATTCCTTGGGACCGTTGGACCACAAATATTTATACATACTTCCGTGGGCTGGCTCCCCATATTTCCCCACTCCTGTTCTCCAGGAATAGTTCCACATACCTCCCCAATTGCTTTGTTTTTCAAAACAAACAATTTCAGGAGCTTCCTCTCCTTGATTTTCCAAGGCTTCAAAAGCCCGGATTTGCGCCAATCCACTGGGGCCTGCACCGATAATACCTATACGTTTCTTCTTCATAAAATAATTAAGAATTTATCTTAGACACCTTGAAAACCAAGATATCTAAATGTTACTATTTAAAATGTAAGTTCGTCGCGAATGGCGACAGGAAAAATCTAAAAGTGAGACTTTAAATTAGGTTTGAATCACTGTGAAAAGTGGTTTGCAGAACCCAATAAGATTTTTTCCAAAAAACAATATTGCGAAGATACCATTTTTAAGTAGTAAGCGCAAATACCATACCGTAAAATACTGAAATTTAGTAATTTATAAATCAGAAAAATTGTTCTTATTCTAGCGGATCAAACTTATCTCCATAGAATGATCTGAAGAAATACTGAATTCACAATCCTTAAACGTGGGGGCTGAAAACCTGGGTTTAAAATTGTTTGAAAAGGCATAAGGTTCTTCTGGGATTCCAAAAAAATTCCGATCACACTTATCGTTAGAATTTATATCGTGATACATCGAGATCGCATAAGTTCCTTTAGGCAAATCCTTAATAACTACCATTTCAGAATCGCTTTTAACCTCAACGGAGGCACTTCTAAAAGTTTTTCCTTTTTCCATAAAATATTCGCCGTTGTTGTAAATACCTATTTCCAAAGTGCCTTCAATATCCTTAATATTGGTTATGGTAAGGGTCAAATCATGGGATTCAGTTGGATGATTTATAAATAAAAAGGTTAGAAATATCATTAAATAGTTCATATTCTATAGGATTAAATTAATTACTCTTTTAAGGATTGGCTGAATTATTCATCTGCCCAAATCCTCTTATAATTGCGATTTTACAAATTATATACCAAAAAACTGTTTTTTCATCTTCAAATCATTCTCCCGCAAAGCGATAAGTGGCTCGGATTGCTTCAAAAAATAATATTTAATTGGCTGTTTAAATAGGGATGCTCCAAACTTTTTAAAAGCGGAAACTTTTTCCTTTTCAATTTCAAAATAATCATCTAAACTTTGAGCTCTAAAATGGAGAATATTTTCCAATGTATCACCGTCTGCATAAAAACCACAATGAAAGTTTTTTTCAGCAAAAGCTTTCTCCGGAAAATTGAGTTCTCCAAGTCCGAAAATATCAAACGAGCGTTCTAGAAATCCTTTGTAATCGATTCTGCAAGATTCACCGCCACCAAGATTAAATATTCTCCGAGATAACTGTTCGCGCTTTTCTATGGCATTCACAAAAGCCCGAGCTGTATCTTGTGGCGTCGCAATTTCCAATGAAGTGTTCAAGGGTTGATGAAACATCAACTTAGACATTTTATGCCCGCCCATAATAGCAGCCAAACGGAAAATTGTCCACTCCAAGGAGCTATTTTGAATAATGCTCTCCGCCTCAATTTTGGTCAAAGCATACTTGTCTCCTGGACTTGGCAGTAAGGGATCTCCAACCGAAATATACGGATTTTCTAATCTATCGCCATAAACCGAGATGGAAGAACTGTAAATGAAAAAACAATCGAGAGAATGAAGCTCTAGCAATTGAACCAAATTACGCGTACCATCAACATTTACTTTTTTAGCTATATCTGGATTGTCGTCTGCCGCTGGAGGAATGATAGCCGCTAAATGAATGACATAATTTTGATTAAAAACTATCTTCTCTAAATCCGCCAGTTTTGAGATGTCGCCATAAATCAATTTCACCCTATCCTTAAAAGGACTAAGCTTTTCAATAGAAACTTTTGTCTCTTTATCAAAGACGGTAATCCTCAAATTCGGTATTTTCACAAGCTGTTTTAAAACCTCGTAACCCACTGTTCCTGAAGCGCCTGTTAAAAGAACTGATTTTTGACTTTTCATTTTATAAATATTGCTTCTATTATCTAATATTCAATTAGAAATAAACTGCTTCAAAAACTGCCAATGGAGCTCTTCTGCCCACATTTAGCGAGAGAACATCGTTAACAATTGTATAATTATCGGCAAGTTCAAAAACCTTGAGAAATTCCGCTTCGTTAAAATCAACATCAGGACACGCCATTAAAGTGCTTGCCATTTCTGAAAAACGGATTCTATTTTCATTCTCCAATTTATAGGTGCCAGAAATGCTATTGCATCCAGCAAAACCAGAAACTCGGTTATCCTGAGTTTTTAATATGAAATAAATTTCACGTTCTTGATTTACGCCCATTTTTATATCCTGACCTTCCAAGGTTTTAAGTTTCCAGTATTTTTCAGTAATGCCGTCAGTGGGTTTATCCACCTTTTTAAAAATCGCCATTGGTGCTCTTTTTCCTGTATTGAGGGAAAGAATATCTCCATTTATAGTGTAATTATCAGCAGTAAAAAAAACGTTCAATAATTCGCTCTCGTTAAACATAATGTCAGGACAAGCCATTCTAGTAGACCCTACTGCAGTAAAACGAATTTGATTACCTAGTTTGACTTCATAAGCACCAAAAAAGTTGTTGCACCCTGCGAATCCGGTGATTTTATTTTCCCCATCGTTAAAAGTAAATCCGATGTCCTTCCCATTTGTTTGGAAATTAGAGAAATCCTTGCCCTCAAGAGTTTGCAATTTCCAAAAGGTACCAGGAGGAATTTTCGTAAGTGCCAAATCCATTGCATCCATATCAGTTGTGGTTTTTGTTGGGCCGCAACTATTTAAAACAAAGGCAGCCAAAACGAAAGTGAGTAAGTGAAATTTCATATTAATTGTGATTTTTGATTAGTATTTATTTGATTTGAAAACTAGGGTTTTGGAATCATAAAGAATCCTATTAAAACGCTAAATTAAACCTAAGGTTTAACCTCAGAACGAACATAATTGCAGAAAGTAAGCCAGATTCCTTAAACCAGAAAGTTTTAGGATAATCTTAGGCTTTGGGTGATCTGGAAAATTTAAAAAAGATAAGTTTTAACCGTTAGAAGGATCCTTCCCTTCCACGTTTTCAATCCTTTTATTCTCTCTGGTCACGAATTCTTCGTGGGAAACGGAAGCTTGAAAATCATTTTTACGAGCGTAGATATTTTTAATGACTTCAGCTTTGCCATATAGTGTGACTACATCATCAGGTTGTATATCGAAACTGCCTGTAGGAGATCCTATATAATTTCGGTTTTTTCTGTCAATTCCCAAAACAGTTATACCTTCGTGACGCAAATTCAAATCTTTTAAAGTTTTGTTTGCCATCCAGTCCTCCGCACCAATTTTTTTCTCACTGATTCTATAATCGTCCTTCAAATGCAAAACTTCAGCGTAATCCAAAATATCAAGATTTGAGTATTTTTTAAGCATCCTATTTATAATTTTGGAAAGGCCACGATCTACCCATTTACTTTTTAAAGCCCACCAAAGAGAACCCATTCCAACCACAACAATTAGAAGTCCGTACAATTTGGAGGCAACCGTATTAGGCAAAACAAAAGTTAAAATCAGGGAAGACATAACCGTTACGATTCCGGCATTCCCAATTAGCATGAGGTTGAAAACAATTTTCCGCCGAACTGGGTGGTTCATTATCTTTTCGGACTCTGAGGTAGTAAAACCAGCCCCTGTATAGGCCGAACGTGCCTGAAATCTTGCACTTTGAGTGGAAAGCCCAGTATGCATAAGGGCTATAGTGGCCACCTTTGTTATCAGAGCCGAAAGTGCTACTACTAGAAATAAGGTTATTGCCGCTATCATATAAATACAAAAATAGCATGAAAACAAGCTTCTTGCAGGAGTTTTAATAGAACTTTATAGCGTATTTTAAGTTTTTTATAAATTAATAATATAATCCGAAGCTTTTTCCCTTTCAAAACCCTTCGTCTTAATACCGAAACGAATCATCATAATTGTCTGAGGCTTTCTTAAATTTGTTACTCAAAAAGATATGAAAAAATGAAAGAAGCCATCAAAGAGAATCTAAAAATTATCCAGAATAGGATGGCAATGGCTTGTAAGGAAGCGGGCCGAAATCTGGAGGAAGTAAAATTACTCTTAGCCACCAAAACCGTTTCGGCAGAAAATATTCAAACAGCAATTGATGAAGGATATTCCTTATTAGGCGAGAATAAAGTGCTAGAGGCTCAAGAAAAGTATGAAGTTTTAAAGGAGCAACAATGCAAGTGGCATATAATCGGTCATTTACAAACCAACAAAATAAAATACGCCTTAAAATTCGCCGATGTCATCCAGTCCGTTGACCGAATAAAATTAGCTACCAAGCTTCAGAATCGCTGTGATTATGACCAAAGGGATATTGATATTTTTATTCAAGTGAACACCTCTTTTGAAAAAAGCAAATTCGGAGTAGCACCTGATAAAGCCATCGAATTTATCACACAAGTTTCAGAATTTTCCCGGCTTAACATTAAAGGGTTGATGACTATTGGTCTGCTATCCTCCAAAGATGAAAAGGTGCGAGATTGTTTTAAATTACTGAAAGAAATTCAGCAAAAAGCTAAAGAATTAAAACTGCCAAATGCGACTTTTGATGAACTTTCCATGGGAATGTCCAACGACCTTGAGCTCGCCATACAGGAAGGAAGTACCATGATACGTGTTGGCACGGCAATTTTTGGAACCCGTCCCTATCCCGACAGTTACTATTGGAACGAAGGCTAAAAAATTTAATATCTTTAAACGCAAAATCAAAATCACCTTTATGAAATCGCTACTACCAAATTGCCTGGCACTACTATTCGTTTTACTCTGTTTCCACACAACCTTGACTGCACAGGCCTTGAGTGGGAAAGAAATCGACAGCTTGGTTCAGAAAACCATGAAAACCTTTGATGTGCCTGGAATAGCGGTCGCGGTTTTAAAGGACGGTAAGATTTACCATAAAAACACTTATGGTGTCCGCTCGATTAAAACAGGAGCCAAAGTTGATGAAAACACACTTTTTGGCGTGGCGTCAAACACAAAAGCGTTTACAACCGCAGCTCTCGCGCAACTGGTTGACCAAGGTAAAATGAGTTGGGACACCAAGGTTACCGACATCATTCCCGAATTTAAACTTTATGACGCTTACGTTACCAATGAATTTACCGTGCGCGATCTCATTACCCATCGAAGTGGTTTGGGATTGGGAGCGGGAGATTTAATGGTTTTTCCAGCTTCAAATACGACCACTAAAGATGAAATGATTCACAATCTTCGGTATTTAAAACCTGTTTCCTCCTTTCGTTCAAAATATGATTATGACAACCTGCTTTACATAGTGGCTGGGGAAATTGTTGCCCGCGTTTCGGGAAAACCTTATGACGATTACATTATTGAAAATTTCTTCAAACCCTTGTCGATGAACAGATCGAAGTTATCCATTCCTGAAATTGAAGCAGACCAAAATCGAATTGACGGGCATGCTCCTGTTAACGGAAAATTGGAAACAACGGTTGCCACTTTTACGCAAATCGCCACTCCTGCTGCTGGGATTTATACTTCTATCAACGATTTGAGCAAATGGGTACAAGCTCAATTGGACAACGGAAAATATGGTCCTAAACTTCAAGACAGCCTTTTTAGCGAAAAAGCACATCGTGAAATGTGGACGCCACAAACTATTGTCCGAAGCGGAAGAGGCCCCTATAACACGCATTTTACAGCGTATGGATTAGGTTGGTTTTTAAGCGATGTCAACGGATATTTTCAAGCTACGCATACAGGAGGGTTATTGGGAATAGTAAGCCAAGTGACGATAATTCCTGAACTGGATTTGGGAATCATCGTACTTACCAACCAACAGTCTGGGGCTGCATTTACCGCGATAACAAATTCGATTAAGGATGCTTATTTTGGAATAAAAGGTAAAGACCGAATCAGGGATTACAACGAACGGCGACTGGCAGGAGAAAAAAAGGAGGATAGCATCAATAATGCGGTGGACAATGCCATAAAAGCACAGATAAAAAGCAAAACTCCAAAACCGAAACAAGAGGATTTTATTGGAGAATACAAGGATCCGTGGTTTGGAAAAGTTGCGATAAGCAAACAGAATGATAAGTTGCATTTTAAGGCCGCTAAAATTTCGGATTTAACGGGAACCATGACCTTTTATAAGGGAACAACATACGTGGTTCGCTGGAACGATGCTTCGCTAAAAGCAGACGCTTTTGTTACTTTTAGTCTGAACACGGAAGGAAAGGCGAACGGATTCACAATGAGTCCAATTTCGCCCTTAACCGATTTTAGTTATGATTATCAGGATTTGGATTTTAAGAGAGTGGATTAGAAAGAATCAATACTCAATACTCAATACTCAATACTCAATACTCAATAGTTAATAGTTAATAGTTAATAGTCAATATTTCGAGTTTGCGCGTTTCATTTCCAAGTTTAAAATCAATGACATCGCCAACTTTATGTCCCGTAATTGCTACAGCAATAGGTGCGACAAAGGCAATTTTTTTTAACTTTAAATCGGCTTCATCTACCCCAACGATTTGAAAAGTATTGACCATTTTATTGGCAAGCATTCGGTATTTGACGGTCGCACCAAAACGGACCTCATCCTTGGGTTGTTGCTCAATATCCAAAACTCGTGCGGTGGCTATACGATCCTGAAGCAGATCCAATTTGCCATTTAAAACTGCCAATTCCCGGCGACGTTCGGTTTCATCTTCAATAGAAAGTTCGTTTATTTCCTTTTCTAAAGACATCCTTTCGGTTATTAGCTGTTCCAATCCAAAAGAAGTCACATAATTAATGGCACTTCCTGGCAATACTGCCCTAGATGGAATAATGGGAGGTTCTTCTTGATCTCCCTCTCTTACAAAACCTCGGCTCATCTCTCAAAAAATTTAAAAAGGGAAGTTAGTGATTTTAAAAGGATTTGTAGAATAAGACAGTTGACGTTAGCCTAAACGAAAAACTTATAATAAATTCCATCTGAAAAAATTTCCTTTATTCTTCTTCGTCCTTTTTCAATTTCTCCTTCTTCTTTTCATCAGATTTAATATCCTCATATTTTTCAATCGCATCTTCACCTCTAACCTGTTCTGGCGACTTTTTCATCGAGCCATCCTTTTGTTCTCGATATTCCCGTTCTTGTTGGGCATTTTGCTTGCTAGGATTTTCAGTACGCTGTTGTGGTTCCTTTTTATTTTCAGATTTTTTATCCTTTTTCATGACATTTTCCTTTTATCTAATCAATAAAGATAGGATAGATAATTCAGCAATTGCTTCTTCCTAACAAAACCTTGGCGAATCCTTTATGAACAATTAACTATAAATCGATTTTTTTCGTTAAGAAGGAATTCAAATGTTTTTCAAAGCCCAGTCTTCATGATTTAATTTAATTTTACCGAATGGAAACATTTTTAATCCCAGAAATAAGAAAGGCATCACCAAAAGACTTTCGTCAGGTAGCGCCCTTAATAGTGCAGGCAATGGAGGATTTGGCGTGTACTTTTGCCAATACGAAAGACCCAAAAAAGACCTATCCGTTGTTTGAATATTTTTTTCAACAACCGGAAAACCAATATAGTTTTGAAAACACCATGGTTTATGAAGATAAAGGGGTTATCGCGGGTTCCATTATCGCTTATGATGGAGGCATGTTACCTAAATACCGAGAACCTTTTCTGCAATATATCGCCACAAATTATAGCGTTACCGATTTAGTAATTGAGAATGAAACCATGAAAGGCGAACTTTATATTGATACCATATCTGTATATCCATCCCATCAGGGGAAAGGAATTGGTAAGAAACTTTTAGACGCAATCCAAACTAAAGCACGAGCTGAGGGTCATAAAAAAATTGGATTGTTGGTTGATTTAAATAACCCCAGTGCCAAAAAATTATATTCGGCATTGGGGTATGAAAGTATTGGCTCCAAGCAACTCGGCAATGGAGTTTATGAACATCTACAATTGAAATTATAGAATTTATGGATTTTCCACACTAGCTTCACGGGCAAGATCGGCATCATCTTCTTGTTGTCCTATCTTGCTGTCTAAGTATAATAAAGATTCATCTGAGGCTTTGGGACCTCCAGCAATTTTCAGTTTGTCCAATAAATCCATTACCAAGGTTTCTTCCTCTATTTGTTCCTTGACAAACCATTGGGCAAAATTCCACGTCGCCCAATCTTTCTCTTTTTGGGTAAGATCTACAATAGCATAGATTGCGGTGGTGTTGTCCACTTCGTGTTGGAATATTTTTTCAAAACAATCTTGAAGGTTTTTTGGATCTTTTGGAGGAGCTGACAAGGCAGTAATTTTTGCTCTTCCACCGCGATCCTGAATGTATTCAAGAACTTTCATCATGTGGTTTCTCTCTTCTCCAGAATGCCGAAAGAGTAGATTTGCAACTCCGGCGTAACCTTCACTGTCTGCCCAAACGGCATAAGAAAGATAGATTTGTGCGGCCTCGGCTTCTTTGGTAAGTTGTTTATTTAAAATGTCTTCAACGGGTTTTGATAGTCTCTTGGTATCCATATTGCTAATTTTAGCCCTAAGGTAATTATTATCAAACAGACTATTTTAGGCCTTAACAATACCTTAGCGCAACTTTAGGATGACTAAAACATTAAGAAAATTTCGTCAAACAAAAATTTGATTTATTATGGAAAGAGATTTAGGTCGCTGGTAACCTTGAACGTGAAGTTTATAATAGGTTAAAATAAGTTCCAACAAATTGGAACGTGCCGTTTTGGTAAGCTTTACAGAGCCCATATCATATAAACTCTTATTAAAAAACTGTTTTAGGTTTTCTACAGTTTCACCCTCCAAACAATATTCGCTCGTTTTTGATCTTTGATAATTCCCTTCCAAAATGTTGAAATATCTGAAATCAATATTCGAAGCATCGGGGTAGAATCCTAAAAAATGACTAAGCTGGAGTAAAAAGAAAATATGAAAATTTGCAACACTCTCGTTTTCGTCAAGCCATAATAATGATTCTTCCAGAAAAACATAAAGCAAGGAATTTGTTTCTTCCTCACGAATACAATTTTTGAGCATTTCGGCCAAAAATAAGACCAGACTGGATTTTACAATATTGGTATGAAGACTTAAATATGGAACAGCCACTTTAGCTTCTCGGATGTATTCAAGTGTCCCTTTGTTTTTATGTGTAGCTATCAGGTCCAATTGGGTTAAAGGTTGGAAATAAGAGGCCTTCAGACTAGATTTCTTGGATTTTAGGATATTGCGCAGCAAATAGGACTTAATTCCTGCGCTCTCGGTAAAACAACACACGATGAGATCAGCTTCGGAATATTTAATAGCTGAAAAAACGATGGCTCGTGTTTTAACGATCATTATCGAATGATCATTATTTTTGAAACTTTGGTTTCAGCATTATCGTCAGTAGTAACCAAAACAAGATAGACTCCTGAGCGAACTTTATATTTTCCAAATGCCGTCGTATCCCAAAGTACACTGCCTCCTTTCGACACCTCCTCAAAAACAAGGTTTCCAGTAATATCGGTAATTTTAACATTAGCCTGAGCGGTTAGTCCATCGATCGTTACATTACCTTCGAAACCTGGCCGCACTGGATTTGGAAAAGCGTGAAGCCTTGAAAGATCTTCGCCAGGTGCAGTTGCCGAGCCTTTATACGCCACCAGACCTTGGGTAGTAGCAAAATAAACAACTCCTGTAAATGGATCAATTGCTATGTCCTGTACATTATTAGTAGGCAAGGGGGAATTGTCTTTAGTAAACCTTAGAAGAGTTTCCTGTCCATCGCTTGAAAGATAGAAAACTCCTGAACTGGCTGTTGAGATCCATTTGTTGTTTGACCCGTCAACTTCAATATCGGTTATGGTCTGTTGATATAGTAATTCTTGTGCCACTCCATCTTCTAAAATAATGATGGCTTTCGATTCGGGCTGTATACCATCTTGAAAAAAACTGGCTGGACTATAAATAACCCTTAGACCTCGTAAGGTTCCGATCCATAGTCTATTTTGAGCATCAACAGCAAGGGCACGGACATTGGCAGATGGAAGATTTCCACTTCCCGCGTTTTTACCAATTTTGTTAATGGCTCCTGTTGCTGGATTATAACCAAACACTCCATTAAAATAGGAACCAAAAAATACATAATTTTCACGGCTTAATACAAGTTTGGTAAGTGCTAATTCTGCTAAGGGATTCATGAAGTTTGATAAGTCGATCCTTTGAAACTGTCCGCTAGGAGATAATTTTACAAGGCCTTTATCTGTTTTACTTTGCACAAACCATAGATTTCCTTCTTTGTCAAATTGAGATCCGAAAATTCTGATACCTGCGTCATCATTACCTATGCGGATCCTTTCTAAGGGACTATTTGTTTCATCGTAAAGGACAACCGGCTCATCATCAACTATTTTAAGCAAACCTTTTTGGAAAGAACTCATATAAACTTCCTTGGAATCATTAGGGTTCATGGTAACTTTCATCAAATCGGTAGGCTCGGCATTTACTGCTGTGCTAAGGGCTTGGTATGAAATATTATTCCAAACTGTATCCTTCAAATGGCTAACCCCATAACGAGAAAGTGGAAATGGATCAAAATCAATATCAGTTTCTCCAAAACTCACCCATAGTTGGCCTGCTGATGCATCAAGTGCAAATGGCCGATTGCGTATGGGACCATTGGGTAGAACCTGCGTGGGACTGGTACTTCCAAACGGGACAATCAAAAGTCCATCTTCTTGGGTTCCTAAATAGGCATTAGTCCCAAATGCATAGCCAGATTGTAAATTCAAATTGAATCCCTGTACGTTTCTGATTTCCGCCTCAGTCAAAAAACCTGGGGAATAAACCTGTATAGAATTGGCAGTGGTAATGGTCAATAAATCATTAGATTCCATAAAACCTACGATATTACTGGAAAAATTTTGTACAGTGGTCACATTGCCATTCGGTGTAAATCTTAAAACACTATTGGAACGATTCGATGCATAAAGTTCATCTCCTAGATTTGCTAAACCTGTAAATCCGCCCCCCATAATGGTTGTCCAGTTTTGATAATCAATCAAGTTATTATCGGCAACTAATGCGCGACGCATACCTTCCGACTCGCTGGCGGCAAAAATATAGGGATCTTGAATGGTAGTCTGCAGAATATTTATCTGGCTGCCACCATCCCCAATAAAATAGGTGTCTCCAAATTCAAGTCGAGCAAGATTATACACTGAAATACCATATCTGGTTGCAATATAAAGATTGCCATCGTGCTCATTGAAATCATTGATACGCTTTCGGTCTGGAGGAATAGTTTGTTTTTCAAGTATATCAACAACTTTTAAAACGGTGGATTGACCTTCCTTTACTATATTGATAAGTCCATTTTCATATCCAATAATTAGAAGTTGAAATTCCTCACTATAATGTATAGCGGTAATAAATTCACCAGAAAGACCATTAATTGTAGAAAGAGTTTTAATATCCTGCGTGGAAAGATCGTAGACAAACACCGCGTTTTCGGATGCTACAAACATTTTATTATCCCCTTGAGCGATATCCTTAACAGAAACATAGGAAAAATGACCCACCCATCGGTCTTGATAATTTTGTGCTGCAACGAAAAGAGGCACGGCAAGAAGTAGAAAAGAGACTAGTTGCCTCATAGAATTAGTTTTCATCATTAACACGCTAAAATAGTATTTATTGCCGAATCTGAACAGAAAATGCAAATGCAAATCAACATGGGAACATCAATCGGACTTACGGAAAATTGCTAATAAATTTATTTCTTCAAATGCCTAACTATACATTTCTTTCCTTTTCAAATTTGAAATCTTCATTTTAGCGACCATTTTCAAGAACAATTTAATTTTCCCTTGGATAAAAATCACTTACTGATAATCATTTAAAGATTTTTTACAAACAGGGGTCAAGCGAGTCATATAAGAACCAAATAGAGATATTAAGTTAGGTTTTAGACGAGTTTTAATACGAATTATTGATAAGTTAACTAATTAAAGGAATTTATTTCAGTGTTAGTTTTGTTTTTATATATTTGTCATGTCTGAACTTTAACTTAATTATCAAATGAATACCAAATTATTATTGATGGTGTTTTTCTTGTTTCTCATTGCCGAGCAAGAAGTATATAGCCAACTTGGATTTTCCCACGAGGTTGGTATAATAGCCGGACCAGTAATGTTATATTCAGATTATGGAGTACGTGGAGATTTTGAAACAAATACAAAAAACGTTGGAATTGGAATCGGTCTAATTCATTATCTCAACTTTGCTTACTCAGCAAGTTGTAATTGCTATACCCGTGAAAACTACTTTAATGACCACTTTAAAATTCGAAATGAAATAGATTATCACAGAACTAACTTACAACATTATGGGAAATGGGTAAGTGAGGATAGACAATCTGAAGGTGCCAAGAAACTTCGTGGAATGAGCGGATCCTCTTCAGTTTTTGAAATTGGGTCACAACTAGAATATTACCCATTGAGCATCCGTGATTTTGACGCAGGTGCATATAAAATTAGCCCCTTCATTAGCTTAGGGATGCACTATGTGAATTTTTCCCCAAGTGCTGAAACATCTTATGGGAATGGAAAATTATCACACCAAAATCTAATTCCTAAATATTGGGATTCATTTCAACAAGAAGCAGGTTCTACTTGGGCTGTTGTATGGAGTGTTGGATTTCGCTACAAACTAACTAAAATGAGTGATTTAATGCTTGATAGTCGTTGGCATTATTACTTTAGTGATTATGTGGACGGGCTTAACCCAACTCCTGAGAATAATGGAGGTACTCCCGTTCCTGAAAACAAAGCCAATGACTGGGTTTATTGGTTGAATGTTGGTTATATCTATTATCTCAACTAATTCTGTGTTATAATATTCCCTTATATTTTATAGGAAAATAATATCGTAAAATTTAATTGAAAAAACTCATAGAGTTAAAAAATCTATGAGTTTTTTTGGTTTCATTATACGTCACTTTAGAATTATAATATTCCTGACGTTCCTATGTTGTTAACCAATAGCTTGTTTGAGATCGGCAATTAAGTCATCCACATCTTCAATGCCCACACTCAACCGAATCAAGGAATCTACAATCCCAGCCTTTTCGCGTTCTACTTTTGGGATGCTCGCATGGGTCATACTAGCGGGATGACCTGCAAGGCTTTCTACACCGCCAAGACTTTCGGCTAGCGTAAAAACTTTTAGATTTTCAACAATGCGGATTGCTTCCTTAAAATCATTTCCTTTCGTAACAAACGAAATCATTCCTCCAAAATCCTTCATCTGTTCCTTTGCTATTTTATGGTTTGGATGATCTTCAAAACCGGGCCAATAAACTTTTTCGATTTTTGGGTGTTTCGCCAAATATTCCGCTACCACCTTCCCATTCTCACAATGACGCTGCATCCGAACGTGAAGAGTTTTCAACCCTCGCAAAACGAGAAAACTATCCTGAGGTCCGCATATCGCTCCACTAGAATTTTGAATGAAATAAAGTTTGTCTGCGAGTTCTTTGTCCTTCACTACCAAGGCACCCATAACCACATCGCTATGACCTCCAAGATATTTTGTAGCGCTGTGCATCACGATGTCTGCCCCCAAATCCAAGGGTTGTTGTAAATATGGGGAGGCAAAAGTATTATCCACTGCCAAAAGAATATTATGTTTTCCCGCAACTTTTGCAACCGCTTTAATATCAATGATATTCATCATTGGGTTGGTCGGGGTTTCTATCCAAATAAGTTTGGTTTTTTCATTGATATAATTTTCAATTTTATTAGTATTTTCCATTCCAATAAAGTGGAATTTGATCCCAAAACCTTCAAATATCTTAGTAAATAATCTGTAGGTTCCTCCGTAAAGATCGTTAGTTGAAATTACCTCATCACCCGTCTTTAATAGTTTTAAAACGGCGTCAATAGCAGCAAGGCCGCTGCCGAATCCCATCCCAAATGCACCATTTTCAAGGCTGGCCAATGCGCATTCCAAAGCCGCACGAGTTGGATTTCCACTTCGTGAATATTGAAATCCTTTATGCCCACCCGGAGTCGATTGTGAATAAGTGGAAGTTTGATAAATAGGCGGCATAACCGCTCCAAAAGCAGGATCAACATTTTCCTGACCTCCGTGTATAGTTTTTGTGTTGAATTTCATTTGTCTATGGTATTTAAGAACAAATTAGCGAGTTTTTTCCAGGTTTAAACTTCAAGAGGTATCAGCCATAATCCTTCTTGTGATTTAGTATAACTTTCACAATAGCTGACTCTAAAGTTCTTACTTTTGACAATACAAATCTAATAGTTTCATTAATGATTTCTAACCAAATAACCCTCTCACGAATGTATAATAAAATTATTGTCTTTGGCCTGCTCGGGTTGCTTACTGTAGCCTGTAATCAGGAAAGAAGTATTGAAATTATTCCAGAAAGTTTGACAGAAAACGATTTGGAAATATGCAATAATCACAATTGTCCAGAAGTTACCATCAACTATTTACAGGTTCAAGGAGATGATGTGATATCGGAAAAAATGAATACTAAATTAAATAGTTTCATTATCTCATCTCTTGCATCAATAGGCGAAGGACAGCCTACGGCAAAAACGATAAAGGAGGCCGCAACCAAATTTATAGAATCCTACAACGCCGATAAGGCTGAATTTCCGGACATGGCAGCAGATTATTTTGCAGAAATTTCCGTTACTGAGCTTTACAATTCGCCCAACCACGTTTGTTTTGAACTCCGCCAATATCTTTATACCGGAGGCGCGCATGGATACGGAACCGTTGCTTTTATCAATTTTGATCCTAAAACAGGAATTGAACTCACCGATTCTGACCTATTTAAAAATAAGGAGGAGTTTACTTCATTTGCAGAGAAAAAGTTTCGCCAACAACAAAAAATCGGTCAGGATCAATCCATCAATGACCCAGGATTCTGGTTTGAAAACGATAGCTTTAATCTTCCCGAAAGTGTTGGATTTACTCGAGATACTCTTATTTTTGTTTATAATCAATACGACATTGCGAGCTATGCCGACGGCCCAATCGAATTGAAAATTTCCGTGAAGGAAGCAGCCCCTTATTTAAAAATCGAATAATTCATTACATTTCCTAAAATCAAATTTCTATGCAAAAAGTTTATAACCTCTCCACGTGCGATACTTGCAAAAGAGTAATGGATGAAATTGAGATTCCAACTTACTTTATAAAACAGGATATAAAAGTTCAACGAATTACGGATAAAGAACTTGAAAAGCTTATGAATCTGGCAGGAGATTATGAGTCTCTTTTCAGCAGAAGGGCGAAGCTTTATCAAGAACGTGATTTGAAGAGTAAGAATTTACAAGAGGAGGACTTTAGAAACCTGATTTTGGAACATTATACTTTCCTGAAACGTCCTGTAATAGTCAATAATGATAAAATCTTTATAGGAAGTAGTGCGAAAACGGTTGCTGCGGCCAAAGAATCCATTCATTCCATGTAATGGATAGACGGTCTATTGCTCTTTTAGCTGCCACAGCAACAGAAACCATTTACGGCATTAATCACACTATCGCCAAGGGCTTGATGCCACACGTAATCCAACCTTTTGGATTTATTGTTTTACGGGTTGGTGGAGCAGCAATTCTTTTTTGGATTCTCAGTTTATTTACAAAGTCAGAGAAAATAGAAAACAAAGATTGGTGGCGAATTGTGGCCTGCGCCATATTTGGGATGGTTCTCAATATGCTGATGTTTTTCAAAGGATTGAGCTTATCAACTCCAATAAACAGCGCGGTTTCAATGACAATAACGCCTATTTTGCTGCTGTTGTTGACGGCACTCATTTTACGAGAGCGAATTACGTTGATAAAGTCCTTAGGAATCGTTTTCGGACTTTCGGGAGCTTTGGTGCTCATCCTCTTTCAAGAAAAAACACAATCCAACGCCCCAAATATTCCTTTGGGAAATTTGTTGTTCGTATTGAATGCTATTTCCTATTCGTTCTATTTAATTTTAGTAAAACCACTTGTAGCCAAGTACAAGGCCATTACGCTGCTGAAGTTTTTCTTCCTTATCGCCTTTTGCATCAATTTGCCGATAGGTTATTCAGAAGTGATTCAAGTAGATTGGGCACAACTTACTTTTTCTGAAGGAGGGCAAATAGCATTCGTGATAGTAGCGACTACATTTTTAACCTATTTGTTCAATATATTCGCTTTAAAACAATTAAGTCCCTCCACAGTTGGAGTTTTTATCTATTTACAACCGCTAGTGGCAACGATTTTCGCAATTTTGGTTGGAGCCGACGTCTTAAATGCGCTTCGAATTGGAGCAGCGTGCTTAATATTTATGGGTGTATTCCTTTCAACAAGAAAACCCAAAAATATAACAATTGAAGTTAAAACCTAAGCTAGATCTAAATCCTGAGGACGCATTCCAGATTTACGAGTGTCTTCCTTAGTAATTATTTCGAAATCGCTTGTTTTTTCAAAACCATCGAACTTAGCATAAATTTCACTTGGAAGACCCGTCAATTTTCTCTGATTTAGATTGATCCAGCCGCCCATCATCTCGCATCTTGCAAAGTTTCTCCCTTTTGAATCATAGAAATTATGAAGGAATTTGAAGTACATTCCATCTTCAGAAAGCCCTTTTAACTGAAGGGAAACCGAAACAGGATTGCCAGGAAAAACCTCCTTAAAATAATACATGTGTTCATAAAACGCTACTGGTCCTAAATTGTGCTCTACTAGATTTTTCTGGTCTAAACCAATCTCCATCATAAAAGCCATACGCGTGTGGCTCATATAATCTATATAAGCACTATTCCGTAAATGCCGGTTTGCATCCACATCACTCCAGCGTATTTCAAATTGTTTGGTGTACATCTTTAAATTTTTGTACAAAATTAAACTACTTTTGTTATGCAAGCATAGCAAATCTGTTTAGCTTCTGTTAAATCTTCTTTAGAAAATGTCGCTGATTAAAAGTAATTATAAACCCCCACCTCTTTTTAGAAATGGACATTTCTCTACTATTTATTCGGCTAAACTAAGACCTTCTCCTATTTTAATCATTCAAAGGGAACGTCTACCGTTATCGGATGGGGATTTCATGGACATTGACTGGTCATTTTGTGAAAAACCATCGGCTAAAGTGGCAATCCTACTACACGGTTTGGAAGGAAATTCACAGCGCACCTATATGAAAGGTCAAGCCAAAATTCTAATTAACAATGGTTGGAACGTGGCGGCGGTAAACTTTCGTGGCTGTAGTGGCGAGCCGAATCTTTCCTATCAATCGTATAATGCGGGAAAAACAGATGATTTAGAAGCGGTAATCAATTTTATTCTCAAAAAAGACGAATACAACGAGATTGGCTTAATAGGTTTTAGCTTGGGTGGAAATTTGCTATTAAAATATCTTGGCGAACGCCAATCTTTTCCGAAAGAAATTAAAAGAGCAGTCGCGATTTCAACACCGCTCAGTCTAAAAGGCTCCTTAGAATCCCTGAATGAATTTTCGAATTGGGTTTATCGCAATTCATTTTTAATAAATCTGCGAAAAAAATATAAGTCGAAAATGAAGGATTTCCCTGAAAGAATGACAGTTTCAGACTATCAAAAGATTACTTCTCTTTTGGAATTCGACAATGTTTATACCGCACCGGCCCACGGATTTAAAAATGCTTACGACTATTACGAAAAGAATAGCAGTTTACAGTTTCTTCCCAATATTCAAATCCCTGTTTATATTTTGAATGCCGAAAACGACAGCTTTCTCTCTTCGGATTGTTATCCAACAGATTTGGCTTCGAAAATAAAAAACATATATCTCGAAATTCCCAAATATGGTGGCCATGTGGGTTTTCATCAAACCAATAAACTGTATTACAGTGAAAGGAGAAGTTTGGAATTTTTAAACGACGATTCGTTATAGTTCTGAATCGAGAATTAAGAATTCAGAATTAATTACCTTTGCGCTTCAATAAATCAGGAATATGATTCAATCCATGACTGGATACGGCAAAGAAGTAGTTCAATTGCCTTCCAAAACGATTACCATCGAAATTAAATCGCTAAACAGTAAATCCCTCGACCTCAACACACGTGTGCCTTCTTCTTATCGCGACAAGGAGCTCGAAATGCGGGATTTGCTCGCAAAATCATTGGAAAGAGGAAAGGTAGATTTTTCACTCAACATTGAAATAACGGGTGCGGAAACCTCAACGCAACTCAATGAAACCGTTGTGAAACAATACATTAATCAACTTGCAAATGTCGTAAATGGCGATCCAGTGGAGCTTTTAAAAATGGCCGTCCGCATGCCCGATGCACTAAAAACCGAACGGGAAGAAATTGACGATAAAGAATATAAAGCAATTCTAAAAGGAGTTGAAAAGGCCTTGAAAGCCATCAATAAATATAGGACTGACGAAGGAAAAGTATTGGAAAAAGATTTTCTGGGTCGTGTCAAAACAATTTCAGAATTGCTTGACAAAGTAAAAGTTTTGGACCCTGAACGGATTGCTGCCGTAAAAGATCGTCTGCGAAAAGCCATATCAGATTTGAAAGAAAAGGTTGATGAAAACCGTTTTGAGCAAGAATTGATTTATTACCTAGAAAAGTATGATATCACAGAAGAAAAGGTTCGCTTGAAAAACCATCTTGATTATTTTGAAGAATCACTAAAGTCACACGATTCCAACGGGAAAAAATTGGGATTTATCACTCAGGAAATCGGAAGAGAAATCAACACGATAGGCAGCAAGGCAAACTACGCGCCAATGCAGCAGGTTGTGGTGCAAATGAAGGACGAGCTAGAGAAGATAAAAGAACAGGCCCTAAATGTGCTTTAAAAGAAATGGGCTGTAAATATATTGGTTGCAGGAAAATTGATTTATCAAAATGAATTCAAAAAAAGGAGGCAAATTAATAGTATTCTCAGCACCTTCGGGAAGTGGGAAAACCACGATAGTACAGTACTTGTTGAAACAAGCAGATTTAAACCTAGAATTTTCTGTTTCTTGTACTTCTCGGGAAGCTCGTGGCGATGAAAAGGATGGGGAAAACTACTATTTCATTTCATTAAAGGATTTTAAACAGCACATTAAGAACGAAGATTTCTTGGAATGGGAAGAAGTTTATCGCGACAATTTCTACGGAACCTTAAAATCAGAAGTGGAACGTATCTGGAGTAATGGTAAAAATGTTATTTTCGATATTGACGTTGTGGGTGGACTTCGAATTAAAAAGAAATTCCCTGAAAAAACGCTGGCCGTATTTGTCAAGCCTCCGAGTATTGATGAATTAAAAATCAGACTGAAAAAACGAAAAACGGAAAGCGATGAGCGTATAAATATGCGCATTGCCAAAGCTTCAGTAGAACTTGCCACGGCTCCTCAATTTGATTACATCATCAAAAACCATGATTTGGAAACTGCTTTAAATGAGGCGCGTGATTTGGTAGCGGATTTTATTAAAAAGATGTGAGAAATGAGATTTGAAAAACAAGACACCCACAGACTCCTAAACTCTTTAACTCATAAACTTTTAAACTAAAAAACCCATCGCCCCTTCAACTAAAAAAATCGGTCTTTTCTTCGGCACATTCAATCCCATCCACATTGGGCATTTGATTATTGCCAATTATATGGTGGAATTCAGTGATTTGGAAGAAGTTTGGTTTGTGGTAACTCCACACAATCCCCATAAAAAAAAGAAAACCTTATTGGATGACCATCATAGGCTCGCCATGGCTAGAATTGCCGTTGAAGATTATCCCAAACTGAAAGTTAGCAACGTTGAATTTGATCTTCCCCAACCCAATTATACTATTAACACCTTAGTCCATTTGGAAGAAAAATTTCCCAATCAAACCTTCTGTTTGATTATGGGAGAGGATAATCTGAAAAGTTTTCCGAAGTGGAAAAACTACGAAATCATTTTAGAACGCTATTCAATTTACATTTACCCAAGGATTTCTGGCGGTTCAATCGACAGTCAATTTTATACCATTAATAATGACGGGAAGGGAATCTACCACGAAAAAATAAAAATGATCGATGCCCCAATTATCGAGCTATCTTCTACCTTCATACGAAAGGGAATAAAGGCAGGAAAAAATATCCGGCCTATGTTGTCTGCGGAAGTATGGAAGTATTTGGATGAAATGAATTTCTATAAAAAATTGTAGTTTCCTTCCACTCTATTTTCGTTCGTTTGAATATTAAATCTCAAATTTAGCAAAATCGATTTAAATTGCGGGTAACCGTTTATATCAGAAATGTGTACTTTTGAGTTTATATTTTAGTTCCATTCATTATATTTTGAAGAAGTACAAGGTTAGGAATAGGTCAGAAAATTTAAAACTTTAAAGTTAAAATACTCTTGTGTCTAAATTCCAAAAGCAATTGAATCCCTAAAACAATCAAATGTCAGACAAGCCAAAATTTGCAGTATTCGGTGGTGGAAGTTGGGCCACAGCGATCGTAAAAATGCTTTGTGAAAACCAAGAAATAGTGGGATGGTATATGCGAAGCACCTCCACCATAGAGCATATTGAGAAACACGGCAATAACGCGAATTATCTGAGCTCTGTAGAATTTAACCTCAATCAACTAAACCTCAGCAACAATATTGATGCAATGGCATCTTGGGCGGACTATCTGATTTTTGTGATTCCTTCGGCGTTTCTTCATCAGGAACTTGAAAAGCTAAGTATTTCCTTGGAGGACAAGATTGTTTTCTCTGCAATTAAAGGGATTGTACCAGAAACCAGTCTAATTGTTGGCGATCATTTCAATACGTATTACAAAGTCCCATTTAACAACATCGGGGTTATTTCAGGCCCTTGTCACGCGGAGGAAGTAGCACTTGAAAGACTTTCATATTTAACCATTGCAAGTGCAGACAATGGAAAGGCAGAGGTTGTTGCCAATGCCTTGCGGAGCGACTATATTAGATGCACTACTAGTGACGACGTTTTAGGAACGGAATATGCAGCAATGCTGAAAAACATTTATGCCGTGGCAGCCGGAATTGCGCACGGACTTGGTTATGGAGATAACTTCCAAAGTGTATTGATGAGCAATGCCATTCGCGAGATGAAAAAATACGTGAAAAAAGTTCATAAAATGAAGCGTGACATCAACGATTCCGCATATTTGGGAGATTTATTAGTAACTGGATATTCCATTTTTAGTCGAAACCGAATGTTTGGAACGATGATAGGGAAAGGGTACACAGTAAAAAGCGCGCAATTGGAATTAAGCCAAATAGCCGAAGGATATTACGCTACAAAAAGCGCATATCATTTGAATCAGCAAAAAGGAAAGAAAAAAGCCAAAACTCCAATAATAGATGCTGTTTATCAAATCCTTTACGAAAACAAGGATCCAAAAAAAACATTCAAAAAGTTAACGGAAAAGTTGGATTAATTTACTTGAAGTTTATTCCCCATTGAGCCGTTTCAACTCCTGAAGGTCCATCAAATCACGTGGATCTAGAGATTTAGATTTTGAATCAATTAAATCTTCCAATGCGAGGACGCGCCATTTCACACTCGAATTTTGCTGCAACGAAGTCTCGACACTGTCATCATAGGCCCAAGAAAATGATTTGTCAACAATAAAATTAGTGATCAGTTCCAAATTTAGTGAAGAAGGAGAAAACTGGATTGAAAAATTCTGATTTCTATCTATTACTGAAGCCGGAAAATTTACTATTTCGGATCCAAGTTCCTTAAGAATCGACATAATTTTATTTAAGTTTTTTGAAGTGGCCTCAATCCAAAAGTCCAATCCAGCGGAAGGGCTTTTATATTTATAAAAGTTCATAGCTCCACGTCCTACCATAATCATCCGGACTTCCTGATTATTGGCTAGCTCAATAAAAGTGCAGATTTTTTCATCCCAATTCGTTTCCATTTTCTGTATCCTGTATCACTGTTTCAAAATCGATTTATGAATCCGAATCTGTTATTATTAAATGGAAATTAATTATCCAAAGTAAAGTCGAAAAGGAATTTTTAAGGAAGTAATTTTAAAAACTCCTTCTTGACTTCGTCATTCTTTTAAATTATTTCGTCGCCTTTACTGGCAATTCCTCATAACCCATGTTGAAAAGCGTAAACCCAAACAAATCGGCATATTGTTCAATAGTTTTGCTTACGGGTGTTCCAGCACCGTGACCTGCATCAGTTTCAATTCGAATTAAAACAGGATTATTCCCCGTTTGTTTTGCCTGCAATTCAGCGGCAAACTTAAAACTATGGGCCGGTACTACCCTATCGTCGTGATCTGCGGTAGTAATAAGAGTTGCAGGATATTCAACTCCTTCTTTCACGTTATGCAAAGGCGAATATCCCTTTAAATATTCAAACATTTCCTTACTGTCTTCCGAAGTGCCATAATCATAAGCCCAACCGGCTCCTGCAGTAAATGTATGATAGCGCAACATATCCAAAACGCCAACGGCAGGAAGTGCCACTTTCATCAAATCGGGTCGTTGCGTCATGGTTGCTCCAACTAAAAGACCACCATTAGAACCACCACGAATGGCCAGATAATCGCTGGATGTGTAATTGTTTTTTATTAAATATTCAGCAGCCGCAATAAAGTCGTCAAAAACATTTTGTTTGTCCATTTTTATTCCCGCATTATGCCATTTTTTACCATATTCTCCACCTCCACGAAGGTTAGGAACGGCATAAACTCCACCTTGTTCCATCCAAACAGCATTTGCTATACTGAAACTCGGAGTGAGACTAATATTGAATCCACCATAGCCATAAAGGATTGTTGGATTTTTTCCATCTAATTTCAATCCTTTTTTATGGGTAATAATCATCGGTACCTTCGTCCCGTCCTTAGAAGTATAGAAAACTTGTTGACTTTCATAATTCTCTGGATTGAAATCAATCGACGGTTTAATAAACAGCTCCGAATTACCACTTGCGATCTCAAATTTGTAGATACTTGGTGGAGTAACGTAGTTTGTGAAGGAGTAATAAAGTTCCTTCTCCTCTTTTTTAGTTCCAAAACCACCAGCAGAACCAACACCGGGAAGTTCAATTTCACGAATTAATTTACCGTCATAATCATATTGTTTCACTTTTGAAACGGCATCTACCATATAATTTGCAAATATATTTCCCCCACCAGTACTTGGCGAAAGCACATTTTCGGTTTCAGGAATTAAATCTTTCCAGTTGTCGGGCGTGGGATTTGCCGCATCAACGGTAACTACTTTTTTATTCGGAGCGTTTCTATTTGTAACGATATAGAGTTTAGAGCCCACATTTTCCAACACGTAAGAATCGGAATCAGTATCATCTAAAATAGTTACAAATTTAGCATCTGGCTTTGTTAGGTCTTTAATAAAAAGTTTATTCCCCGAAGTTGAAACACTGGCACTGATTACCAAATATTTATCATCCTCGGTAACCGAAGCTCCAATGTAGCGATGCTTCTCTTGTGGAGTTGCGCCAAAGATTAACTTATCCTCACTTTGTGGAGTTCCCATTTTGTGATAATACACTTTATGTTCGTCCGTTTTAGCCGAAAGCTCACTGCCTTTGGGTTTGTCATAGCTAGAGTAATAAAACCCATCTTCTCCTTTCCAAGAAAGACCACTAAATTTGATGTCCTTCAGCGTATCGCCAATCATTTCATTAGTTTCAGTGTCCAAGAGCAATACTTTTCTCCAGTCGCTCCCACCTTCAGAAATGCTATAAGCCAACTTACTTCCGTCTTTAGAAAAACTGGTTTCCCCTAAAGAAATAGTGCCGTCTTTCTTAAATGTATTCGGATCCAAAAATACTTTGGCGGTCTCTGGACTTTCATCCGTTTTATATCGGTAAAGCACAAATTGGTTCTGCAAGCCATCATTCTTATAGAAATAAGTATAATTTCCTTCGTGAAAAGGAGGGCCCACTTTTTCATAGTTCCATAGGTCCGAAAGACGTTTTTTCAATTCTGCCCGAAATGGAATTTTTTCCAAATACCCATAAGTCACTTCATTTTCTTCCTTAACCCATTCTTCGGTTTCAGCACTACGATCGTCTTCCAACCATCGGTAGGGGTCTTTAACCTCGACACCAAAATAGGTGTCTACCGTATCAACTTTTTTTGTCTGTGGATAAGTCACGGAAATAGTTTCTTTTTTAGGCTCTTCTTTACAGCCAATTAGGGCAAGTACCAAAATTGCAGGGATAATAGTAATTTTCATAAAGTTCATCTTAAAGTAAAGGTAAATGTACTGTTTTTTATTTTGAAAGAAAATAAGAAGTAAATGACAAAAGGCCTCATTTTCAGAGGCCTTTTAAAAGTCGGAATAGCGACTTCAATGGAATAACGGTCTGTAAACCTTCCAATGCTTATAAATTAATACAGCGTTCAATACAGCTACAATTAGAGCCAAAATAATCCCTGGCGAATCTAAAAACAGATGAAAAAGCAAGACATTTACAGTGATGGGAACCAAAAGAATTAAAGCGAAAGGCACCCATTTGTTGAACAAAAGAAGCAGTCCGATAAGAATTTCGAAAAACCCAACAACTTTAAGTACATAGCCCGTATTGCTAAGGGAGTTCATGAAATCTGAAGCTTCTGCGGTAAAGTCGGGGGAGGGCATAAAGCTAAAATGAATTAACTTGGACAGTCCGATAAAAATCAGTCCTAAGCCCAAAATGAGCGTCAGGATTTTAGTGAATTTGGAGTTCATAGGCTTGGGGTTTAATGTTTAATCGACTAAATATAAGGAAAATAACTGCTTTATAAACACAATATCATCGGTTTTTTACAATTACATTTGTTTAGTTATCCGTCCCTAATTTTTCTGATTTCAAGCCTTGGGTAAAAATAGCGTCGGTAGGATTTAAGTCTCTAAACTAATTTTTTGTCAACAAGATATTCCGCAATCTGAATGGCATTGGTAGCTGCTCCTTTCCGAAGATTATCACTGACAACCCACATATTTAATGTGTTGGGCTGTGTTTCATCACGTCGGAGTCGGCCTACAAAAACCTCATCTTTCCCGTGGGCGTAATAGGGCATCGGGTAGATATTGGTGTCTGGATTATCCTGTAGTTTTATGCCAGGAGTATTGTGGAGAATCCTTCGGACTTCACTCAAATCAAAATCATTAAAAAACTCAACATTTACAGCTTCACTATGCCCGCCTGTAGTGGGAATCCGCACGGCGGTCGCCGTTACTGAAAAAGTGCGATCGTCAAATATTTTTTGAGGTTCACGCGCCAGTTTCATCTCTTCCTTGGTATAGCCATTATCCTCAAAAACATCACAATGAGGAAGCGCGTTTTTATGGATGGGATATGGATAAGCCATCTCACCCTTAATGCCAGCAATTTCATTTTCCATCTGTTTTACAGCTTTCACGCCAGTTCCCGAAACCGATTGATAGGTAGAAACCACAATTCGCTTCATTTTGTATTTGCTGTGAAGTGGCGCCAAAGCCATTACCATCTGGATGGTGGAACAATTTGGGTTGGCTATTATCCTATCGTCTTTTGTCAATAGATGTGCATTGATTTCCGGAACAATCAGCTTTTTATTAGATTCCATTCGCCAAGCCGAGGAATTATCAATAACAGTTGTTCCCACTTCGGCAAATCGGGGTGCCCATTCTAAGGAAGTAGCGCCACCCGCTGAAAATAAAGCGATATTGGGTTTTGCGGCCACCGCTGCTTCCAAGCCAATCACTTTATGGGTTTTTCCTTTGAAAATCAATTCCTTTCCAACAGATTTTTCGGAAGCTACAAGCAACAATTCATCAACTGGAAAGTTTCTTTCTTCCAAGACTTTCAACATTACTTCTCCTACCATTCCGGTGGCACCAATCAGCGCTAATTTCATATAAGTGATCTTTTGATTAATGATAAAAACAAACAGCTAAGAATACACAACAATTCGCAGGAAACAAAACGAAACAAGTGATTTTTATTTTGACAAAATTACATCTTGCGATGCTGATATTCCAGATTAAAAAGCAAAAAAGAACCCTCCTTTTCTGTTAGCGACAGTTTCGGAGGGTTTAAGGTTAAACTTGTGGTGTAGCGGATTCGCCTCTAAAACGAGGAATTATTTTAATACATTATATATTGCCTCAGCAATTCTATCCTGTCCATATTCGGAAGTCAACAAATATCTATCTCCAGTATTGCTAAGATACCCTAATTCAATAGTTGCCGATGGCGTATTTACATTTTTCAAAATATACATATTTGCCTCTTGTATGCCATTGCTCGAAAACTGTTTGGAAAGGGAAGCTTCAATTTTTTGCGCAAGTATTTCTGATTCTTTGTTCCTTAGGTTTTGAGGACTTACGAAAAGATCGAATCCATTCACTCTCGTATCAGTATTTGAGTTGATGTGAAGCGAAATAACAAAATCTGGATTTAAGGAATTGATATGCTCCACTCTATCCTTTAGCGAAACAAAATCATCCGATTCCCTTGTCAAAATTATTTTGATATTGGAATCAACATTCAAGGCTTGGATTTTTTGTGCAATTTCGAAAATTAAATCCTTTTCAAAAATCCCATCCACCTCAACTCCGTTGTCTTTTCCTCCATGACCCAAGTCAATAACGATTATTTTTTCACCTGCATACGAGAATGAAAAAGTGAAGAGAATTATCGTCAATCCAAGAATTTTCAAAAATTTTTGCATAATTACTATTTCTAGTATTAACGTTTTGAATTCTAAAAAATTACTTCTTTCTTAATTCATCACGGATTTCCATCAAGATATCTTTTTCAGATGGTCCTGGATCTGGGGCTGGAGCGGCTTCTTTTTTCTTGCGAACCTTCGAATAGCCCTTAACAATCATAAACAGAACGAAGCCTACTATTATAAGATTGATAAGTGTGTTAATCCATTTACCATACATGATTGCATTTTCAGGTTCTACTACAGCTCCATCAGGTCCAATTACGGCTGGATCAAGAACATATTTGAAATCTGCAAAGTCAATGCCTCCAGCAAAATGCCCAACAATTGGCATGATCATGTCATTAGTAAAGCCAGTAACAACAAGCCCTACGGCTCCTGCCAGGATTACGGCGACTGCCAAATCAACGACATTGCCAGTCATTATAAAATCTCTAAATTCTTTTAACATTTGGATTGGTTTTAGGGGTTAATTTGGCTAAAATAATTAAAACAATTGGCTTTTTGTGAAAAAAAAATATCACTTTCTACAGATTACCCGTTTTACTCGTTGAGAAACAGCAGTTATCAATTCATAAGAGATAGAACTGATAGCTGCGGATAATTCATCAGCTTTAGCAGACGGGCCAAAAATGATGACTTCATCGCCTTCTTCACAATTTATATCCGTTACATCTACCATTATCATATCCATACAAACGTTTCCTAAAATGGGAGCTTTTTTTCCGTCGATGCTTACCCATCCTTTTTCCTTTCCATAAGATCTTGGAATTCCGTCCGCGTGACCAATGGGCAAAGTAGCCGAACGGGTTGGTCTGGTCGCATAAAAACCTCTGTTATAGCCAACGCTTTCTCCTTCCTCAATGGAGTGAATTTGTGAAATAACTGTTTTTAGAGTGCCAATCGGTTTCAGATGCTTGTTATGTTCTTTATCATTTCCAAAGCCGTAAAGACCGATTCCAGTACGGACCATATCGAAATGAGCTTCGGGATAATTTAAAATTCCAGAAGTATTTGTGCAGTGAAGCAAAGGTCTATATCCAATTTTAGAAATCAGCTCCTCAGACTTCATCTTGAATTTATCAATTTGACCCTGGGTAAACTCTTTTTCATTTAAATCCTCACTCGCCGCCAAATGCGAAAAGATTGATTTCACTTTTACGCTTCTGGTTTTTGAGAGCGTTTCAGCAATAAAGGAAATTTCATTCATCTCAAAACCCAAGCGGTTCAAGCCGGTGTTAAATTTAAGATGAATTGGATACTCATTTTGTTTTTTCTCTTCCGCCATTGCGATAAATTCCATCAATATCTTTTTAGAATAGATACTTGGTTCCAAGCAACGATCGATATTCTCTTCAAAATTGACAGCAAGAGGATGAAGAACCAAAATAGGCGTTTTTATTTGAGCATCCCTCAATACGGTTCCTTCTCCTGTATATGCTACAGCGAAATAATCCACCTTCAACGTCTCAAGTTCTTTGGCAATAGCGATAGAATCACTGCCATAGGCATAGGCTTTGACAACAGCCAACATTTTGGTGTTTTCAGAAATTTTGGACGAAAGGTATCGGAAGTTATTGTCGAGAGCGTTAAGATCTATCTCCAATAAGGTATCAGTGGCTTTGGGCATTTAAAGGTGTAGTATTTGACTTCAATTTATTTTTATAAATTTCAAATAATCAATAATTTAAGCAAAAGAAATAATCACTTAGGATTGCTTTCTGGTTGCTCCCGAGAGGGGCTGGCGGAAACCTCATTATCTTCCTTTTCTTCCGTCTTTACCATTTTGTCTCGCATGGTTGCCTTAAAATACGCAGCACGACTCAAGGGTTCGTACTCGTCGGTTTCGCCCAAAAGAACCAGAGCTTCACTTTTTGCCTTTCGATAGCTATAATGCGCCAAATTTCCCGTTCGGGTGCAGACGGCGTGGACTTTTGTTACGTATTCCGCAGTTGCCATTAAGGCAGGCATGGGACCAAAGGGATTGCCTTTAAAATCCATATCCAATCCAGCGACAATCACACGAACGCCGCGATTTGCAAGGTCATTACAGACTTTTACGATTTCATCATCAAAAAATTGGGCTTCATCAATACCAACCACATCGCAGCTATCCGCAAAAATTGGGATATTTGCAGCAGCGGGAACAGGAGTAGAACGAATTTGATTACGGTCGTGGCTTGTGACAGCATCCTCGGCATAGCGAGTATCTATGGAGGGCGTGAAAATTTCCACTTTTTGTCGGGCAAATTGAGCCCGCTTCAGTCGTCGAATCAATTCCTCAGTTTTTCCTGAAAACATTGAGCCGCAGATAACCTCAATCCAGCCAAATTGTTCTTTCTGATTTACGGTATTTTCGAGAAACATAGTTTATTTTTACAAGAAATATTCAGTATCACATTTTTCCCAAAAAATTTTCAACCTGAAAATTATTTACAACTGCCACAAAACAATAGTCTTGTACAAGAAAAGAAAAATAGTTGACGTTTACATAAAGGATGCGTAAATTTATAAAAACAAAATAGATATTCCGTTTAATTTAAAAAGATATGAAATGCTCAATAAATACGGTCATTCTAGTTAAAAGTTTGAGTCGCACATTTCATATTTTTGGAACCTAAATATTTAATCAAGATGAAAAAGAAACTCCGTGAGCATTTAATAGTGCTGGCAAAGCAAATTTTAGAAGACGAAAGATCATTTAAAACTTCTTCCATCAAGAAATCGGTTGGAGAACTTTATGAGAAGCTAACCGTGCTAGAATATCTCGAAAATCAACTTGAGGACATCCCAGACTCACAATTTGAGGAATCTCTTGACTCTAAAAGTTTCCGAGAGGAAAACTGGTTTACCGAGCCCGAACCCATACCACAGCCGGAACATAAAGAGGATCTTATTGAGCCTTTGATGGAAAAAATAAAAGACATTGTGGCACAAATGCCTGAGGAAAGTAGGCGTATTGATGAATTATTGGATGAAATGCTGCCAAAAGCAGTTGAAGAAATGGCTGTTGAAGAAAAGCCTTCAGAAGAAAAGCCTTCAGAAGAAAAGATTGTGGAAGAAAAACCAACAGAAATTAAGCCTGTAGAAAGTGAGGTCAAAACAGAAAGGTACGTCAAGAATGATTTGGAAGAATTTGCAGCAACTTATCAAAGAACGCCAGAGTTTGAACGAAAAACAACGATATTTCCTCAATCTACCGAGGGTGTGACAGCGAGCAAAAATTTTACCGAATCCCGTCCAAAATCCTTAAATGAGGTTGCCAACAAAGGGTTAAACATTGGATTAAACGACCGTTTGGCCTTTATAAAACATCTTTTTGAAGGACAAACAGAAGATTATACCCGTGTGCTTTCACAAATAAACACGATGGATAATTTTGAAGAGGCCAAAAGCTTTATTAAGGGAAAGGTAAAGCCAGACTACAACCATTGGACCAACAAAGAGGAATACAGCGAACGTTTCATGACGATTGTGGAAAAGAGCTTTAATTGATAATTTCCATTCCTTGATTATGGGAAAACTCTATTTGGTTCCAACCCCTATCGGCAATTTGAAAGATATGACGTTCCGCGCCGTTGAAGTGTTGAAGGAAGTGGATTTAATCCTCGCCGAAGACACCCGCACCAGCGGGAAATTGCTGAAACATTATGGAATTTCTACACAAATGCACTCTCACCATATGCACAATGAGCATAGGACGGTTGAGGGCATTGTAAAACGAATTCAAGGAGGAGATAACATTGCACTTATTAGTGATGCTGGAACTCCCGCAATAAGCGATCCTGGGTTTTTATTGACCCGAGCCTGCGTGGAAGCAGGAATAGAAGTGGATTGCCTTCCTGGAGCAACGGCCTTTGTGCCAGCCCTCGTAAATAGTGGCTTTCCTAACGAAAAATTTGTTTTCGAAGGTTTCCTGCCAATCAAAAAAGGTCGTCAGACCCGACTCGAACTTTTGGCTGAGGAAACCCGAACCATTATTTTTTATGAATCACCGCATAAATTGTTGAAAACCTTGGCACAGTTTGTTGAATATTTTGGGACTGAAAGACAGGTTTCAGTTTCACGAGAAATATCCAAACTTCACGAAGAAACCGTTCGGGGAACAACAGAAGAAGTTTTAAAGCATTTTGAAAACAAACCGCCGAAGGGGGAAATTGTGATTGTGGTTTCCGGGAAGAAATAGTTTAGTTGTTTAAATCGTTTTCGTTCAAAAACAATATTCTCAGTTTTTGTAATTGGGTAAAAACAATTATAAAAAACAATCAATTCTTTAGCAACCGGAAAACACTATGTGATGTCTTCAAAAAATAAACTCCACTTTGGACAGATGAGAGATTTATTTGTGATTGGCTGTCAGTTAATGTGCCTGAAGCAATGATTTTTCCTGTTATATCGGTTATTTGATATGGCTCATTTTCCAAATACACATCACGCTTAAGAACGAAAATTCCATTTGATGGATTTGGGTAAATAATTACTTTCTGCGTTTCATATTCTGGAACGGACAAAGGATTATTAATGTGTCGCTCCAAAATAATATCTTCCTGCCCACTATACCAAGGCGTACTAGCCAAACAAACTATTTTCCCATCCTGCTGGATTAACATATCGGAAACAAAATTTTCGTAGGAATCAGTTAAAAAAGAAAAACCTGAATCCAAATTTCCATCGTAATGATACCTTTTTACAAAAAAAGGTCCTCCCCCTTCCATGAAATTTGTAACCTCTCCAAAAACCAATAATCGCTGGTTTTCCTGAACTTCAATTTTTCTTACAATTAAAGTATTTCCATACGGACTCACATAACCATTATTTCCAAAGGAAGTGTCCAAGCTGCCATTTGGAAGGTATCTGGAAATTAAATTAAAACTCTGCTCATTTTGATAATCGAAAGCTAAACTCGCCACAGCAATTTTACCGTCACTGTACAAAGCTAAATTTCGAGAGGTGTAATCGGGATCATTTGCAACAAAGGCTATTCCGCTATTGCCAAAAGTAGTGTCCAGCAATCCATCGGGCAAGTAGCGCAATAATACTTGAGAATATACACTATTATCCAGACTATTTGCAAGCACTATAATCGTATTATCCTGAGCTATCTCTATATTTATACCATAACTTGATTCATTTCCAACTCCTGTAATTACAACCCCATTATTTCCAAAGGAAGAATCCAAACTACCATTGGGCATATATTTTTTTAAAGCAACTTTGGAAATTCCGCCCTCATCCAATTTTCCTACAGCTATAAATGAATCGTCATTAAGCATAGCCAATTTACATTCATTATACATGGCCGATAATGTTACGACCTCTCCATTATTCCCAAAATTCACATCAATTGAACCATCAGGTAAATACCGATGAATTACATTTTGATTTCCTGAAACACCCGCAATTATTTTTCCGTCACTTTGGCTTACCACGATGCCGTAATACTTATCCTCATAACCCGATTGGTCATACACTGCAACCGCATTATTCCCAAAAGAAGTATCGAGAGTTCCGTCTAAGTTATATCTAACAATTGAAGGAAAAGCTTGACCCTGTACCGTAAACATGCCGGCCACTAATAGCTTTTGATCGGTTTGCTGTACTATGGAGAAAGCATTGTCAGTTGCGCCATCAATATCCGTTCGCACTGTTCCATAGTCTCCGAAAGAAGTGTCCAACCCACCATCTTGCGCAATTGTACATGTGGTAGCAAACGTTGCTAAAAAAAGTAGAAATATCCTCATGATCATTAGAATTTAGAATGTTAGAAAGAGAGATTTTCGTCTTAAAGATAACAAATAATCTTATACGAAATGCATTTAAACAACCGCTCTAATTTTGTAATTTTACAATTCTCCCCTTTTAATTAACAATCACAATCAATCCATTTCTGGAATTTGTAATTTTAGACCTTGGAATTTACGACGTATGCGCTGGAGCCTAAAACCTAAACCCGATCAGAAAAAAGTAGCATCTCTTTCCAAAATATTGGAAGTGGATACAATTATTGCGTATTTGCTTGTTCAACGTGGCATTGAAACTTTTGAAGATGCTAAGGCATTTTTCCGGCCAAGTTTAGAGGGGCTTCACGATCCTTTTTTGATGAAAGATATGGATAAAGCCGTATCACGAATTGAAAAAGCTATTGAAAACGATGAGAACATCATGGTTTACGGCGATTATGACGTGGATGGTACAACCAGTGTGGCCTTGCTTTCTTCCTTTCTGAAAAGTTATTATCCCAATGTTTCAACCTACATTCCGGATCGTTATGACGAAGGCTACGGAATTTCCTATAAAGGAATTGATTTCGCCCACGACAATGATTTCACTTTAATTATTGCCTTAGACTGTGGTATAAAGGCTATTGATAAAGTTGCGTATGCTTCCGAAAAGAATATCGATTTTATCATTTGTGATCACCACCGCCCAGGAAATGAAATTCCAAAAGCGGTTGCTGTTTTGGATCCAAAACGGGAAGATTGTGACTATCCGTACAAAGAACTCTGCGGTTGTGGCGTTGGTTTTAAATTAATCCAAGCTATTGCTGAAAATCAAGGTTTGCAAATTGATGATCTTTTACCTTATCTTGATTTGGTCGCCACTGCCATCGGAGCGGATATTGTGCCGATTACAGGAGAAAATAGAATTCTGGCATATTATGGATTGAAAGTTATAAATAGCTACCCACGGACAGGTTTTAAAGCTATTCTGAACCAAATCAAAAAAAAGACTCTTACCATTACAGATGTCGTTTTCATCATCGCGCCTCGCATCAATGCAGCCGGAAGAATGAAACACGGAAATCATGCCGTGGCTTTGCTGGTTGAAACAGACATTGAAAAAGCACAACAATTTGCTGCCGAGATTGAACAATTCAATTCCGACCGAAGAGAGGCAGACAAACGAATTACAGAGGAAGCCCTCGAGCAAATTATTCAAAATAAGGAAGAAGAAAGAATGACCACGGTCGTCTTTCAAGAAAACTGGCACAAAGGCGTTATTGGTATTGTTGCTTCAAGATTAACTGAAACATACTATCGTCCAACTTTAGTTTTCACGAAGAGTGGAGAAAGGTTGGCCGCTTCTGCAAGATCGGTAAAAGGGTTTGATGTTTATAACGCACTTGAAAGTTGTTCGGAACATATTGAACAATTCGGAGGACATAAGTACGCCGCAGGATTGACATTACTGGAAAAGGATTTTGAGAAATTTAAGGATGAATTTGAACGCGTGGTCTCAGAAACCATTGAACCCAGGCTGCTATCTCCAGAAATTAATATCGATGCCGAAATAAATTTAGAAGACATCACTCCCAAGTTTAATAGAATTCTAAAGCAATTTGCTCCTTTTGGACCCGGAAATATGACGCCCGTTTTTATGACGGAAAACCTAAAAGACACAGGTTGGGGAAAATGTGTAGGCGAAGACTTATCGCATTTAAGAGTGGCTGTAACACAAGGAAATTCAAATCAATTTACTGGAATTGGCTTCGGAATGGCAGATAAAAGTGACATTGCTTGCAGCGGGAAACCTTTCAAGGCCGCTTATTGTATCGATGAAAATGAATGGCAAGGCAATGTGAGTTTACAGTTACGGCTGAAGGATATTCGGGAGTGAGTTGAGATGTTTATATACCTACAAGGTCTTGGAGACCTTGCAGGAAAGTCTTGGAGACCTTGCAGGAAAGTCTTGGAAACCTTGCAGGAAAGTCTTGGAGACCTTGCAGGAAAGTCTTGGAGACCTTGCTAGAAGTTTTGGACATCTTTGCAGGAAGTCTTGGAAACCTTCTTGGAAACCTTCTGGGAAACTTTGAAAAATCTGGCAGAAATTTTTGAGTTTGAAGAAACTTATTTCTTAAATTCTTTCAACTCAAATTTTTGCCCATCAAAAACTCCGTAAGTATAATGGTTTATCCAATCTCCTAAATTATAATAGGTAGAATTTTCGCCAACTTTTATTTCCATTGGTAAATGTCGATGGCCAAAAATGAAATAATCTGAATGCTTATTTTCCAACTTTCGCTTGGCGTATTGGGCAAGCCACTCCTTTTCTTCACCTAGGAATTCCTTATCATCATCGCCGGAAATTAGTTTATTTTTTACCGAAAGATGTTGCGCCAATCGCACTCCAATATCAGGATGGAGCCAACGGAAAAACCATTGTGAAACGGGATTAGTAAAAACCTTTTTCATCCGTTTGTATCCTTTATCTCCAGGACCTTTTCCGTCGCCATGTCCAATAAAGAAATGTTTGTTATTGAATACAAATTCCTTAGGTTCGTGATAAACGGGAATATTCAATTCCTTTTCAAAATAATCGTGCATCCACAGATCGTGATTTCCGACAAAAAAATAAATCTGGATTCCGCTGTCTCGAAGTTCAGCCAATTTTCCCAATGTCCTAACAAATCCTTTTGGAACTACTGTTTTGTATTCAAACCAAAAATCGAAAAGGTCTCCAAGAAGGAAAATTACCTCAGCATCGTCTTTAATGCTGTCAAGCCATTTCACGAAAATCTTTTCGCGGGGAAGGCTTTCGGCCTGCGTTGGAGCTCCAAGATGGTTATCGCTGGAAAAATATATTTTCTTGCCTTGTGGAATTTGCATTGGGCAAAGATATAGAAAAAGACCCTTCGACTGCGCTCGGGGCGAAATTGTAATCCTAATTATCCCCAGCATACCACTCCGCATAACTACTATCAGTTTCCTGAAGTCTAAGGGAATGGAGTTTAATATTTTGCGGCAAGCGTTTCGCAATTTTTTCTGAAAAGTCAATGACCATCATTTCGCTTGTTGGCTGATAATCCACCAGAAGAACACTATGGCCACGATCGCTTAATTCCTTGGCCAGTTCTACGTGAGGCGTGTTTTTATTGAAAACTGTAGCGTGGTCAAAAACATCTACAATTTCTTCCTTCACGATTTTCTTTAAATCACTAAAATCAATCACCATCCCATATTTCACATTGTCGCTGTCGGAAATAGGACTTCCAATAACCGTAACGGAAAGCTTGTAGCTGTGTCCGTGCACATTTCGACATTTTCCATCGTACCCATAAAGTGCGTGCCCAGTTTCAAAGGAAAAAATCTTAGTGATTCGTATTTGTTTCATCATTAAAAAATTGGTTGACAAAGATACAATTTTCTTTAGCTGTGGTTTGGATTGTTGTTCCCTAAAAAAAGAAGTCGCCCATTTTCCATCATAAGAAGATCTTTTCCAATGTCAACGAGCACATCCCTCAAGATAAAAGGAGACGAAATACCTCAAAAACAATACAGTATTATAAACGACATTTAGAAACTGTTAATAACGACTACTGGCGGTAACTTTTTATTGTTTGTTATTTAAATGAGGATAATTAGCTTATCGATATCGGTGGCGAACTGGCTATTTATACCGAAAAATAACACCATAAATATTTTGCCATTTCTTGGTAGAGTGATTTTTTTTTGAAAGTCAGATTCTAGAGCATGAAGTAAAAGTAGTAAAAGCTTCGGAACGGTCGAACATTACAGGTTGGTTGAACACACGTTAGATTATTACTTATCCAATCCTAAAAATAAATCTTATGCTCTCGGCAATATTCATTAATATAATCGCGTAGGTTTTTAGTCGCTATTTTAAAATCAACGCGCTCGCTTTCGCCAAAACGTTCGGCTTCCAAATCGCGTTTTAATTCCATAGAAATACTTTCGCGAATTTCCCGCACCAAGATTTCAAGGTATTTCTCCTTGCTCATTTCTGAAATTTGTTGCAAATTTATAAGCGCATCGCAAACTTCTTCATATTCGGAAACGAGTTCCATTACCTCTGGATGATCCAGCAATTCGGGATTATTTTTGAAAATTTTGTAAGGTGTTTTCACGGCTTCAGTAATCAGTAATTTAATCAAAAGAGTTCAATACTAGCAATAATCCCTCTTTATTCATTATTCTCTTCTTTTTCCTGTAAACCATTACTCTTGAATCAATGGAATGTATTTTTTTCCGAATTTGATAATTAGTGCTACTCCTCTATATGCCACCCAAATAATCATTGCCGCCCAAATTCCTTTAAGACCCCATCCCATATATTTTGAAAAATAAAGCACTGGAATGAAACCAAAAATAGTTGCTCCCAAGAGTACATTTCGAAGATAGCCCATTTCTCCCAACCCCTTAAAAATTGAATCGAAAGTAAAGGCGATTGCGTTAAGTGGAAGGCAGATCAATACCAAAAAGAACATTCCGTGGAAAATGGAGAGCACTGTTTCATCCTTGTTGAAAAGAAGCCCCAAAGGTTCATATAAGAATATTCCGATCACGACTAGACTGCTGGCAACCAAAATGTTATAAAAATTCACTTTTTTTGTAACTTCCCAAAGTGCATTGAAATTTCGCTCGCCAAGGAGTTTGCCAGAAAGAATATTGCCAGCAGCTCCGTAGCCATCAAGAAAAAACGCTGTAAAGATCCAGATATTAAAGGCGATGGTGTGTGCTGCAATGTATTCATTTCCCAAATCGGCAGCTTCGCGAGTTGCTAGTATTAGTGCTGTATTCAAAGCTAAGGAACGTAAAAATAAATTAAAACTCATGCTTACGAGTCGTCTAATTTCGTGATGCAACGGCAGTTTCAATTTCAACGAAACATCTGTCTTTTTCATAAGAAAGATAAAAGCCAGAACTGCCATTATAAACTGTGAAATAAGACTGGCCCAAGCAGCTCCTTTAATTCCCAATGGTGCTATTATTCCCTCCATTCCATAAACCAAAGCGAAATCAAGTACTATGTTCAGAATGGCGCCAACAGCAGCAATAATCATTGGCCAAAAGGTATTTTGCAAGCCTCTGAAAATTCCAAATACAGCAAAAGTGAACAAGGTAAGCGGAAAACCCCAAACGCGAATATTGTAATAATCAATACTGAAATCCAAAACGATTCCCTGCGCATTCATAAGGGAGAAAATCTCTTCCACAAAGAAATAAGTGGACAGCAATACAATAAGACTGAGTGAAATGTTGAAATAAATGGCTTGTGCTGGAAAATTATGCAAATCTTTCAACTTACCCGCACCAAGATTTTGAGCGACAATAGTTGAAATAGCGCTACGTGTTTGTCCCAAAATCCAGATGAGTGCTGATAGAAATGATCCAACAATACCCACGGCGGCCAGAGATTCTATTCCGAAGTCCTTAATGTTTCCAACCATAGCGGCATCGGTGGCGGAGAGCACAGGCTCAGCAATTCCCGAAATAATTGCGGGAATAGCAAGTTGCTGAATACGTTTGAAGGAAATATCGGTTACGCCCATTTTGAACAAACAAAATTACAGAAAACGAAAAAATTCTTTCGAGATGATTGTCTTTTAAATTAATTAGATCATCAAGATATTTCCCTATTTCGAAAACCTAAAAATCAATAAACTTTTTACTTGAAGTTAAGCGCACAACTTTCTAGAAAAAACTCCCCAACCCATTAAGATCATAAACTCAAAATCACTATCATCACAGTGTTTTCGAGGGGTTCAAGGCTCAATTTAAGTGCTATCAAAAAGTCAATAATTTTTTCAGCATTCCCATTGCAACTTTAATCAATAAAAAACTATCTTTGCACCGTTCAAAACAGGGGTGGTCTATTCATCCCTAGATAACTATAAAATAAACAGTTAGAAATGTCACAAGTTAAAGGAAAAGTTGCTCAGATTATTGGCCCAGTAGTTGACGTTGCGTTCGACAGCGGTGCTGAACTTCCAAGAATATACGATTCTTTGGAAGTCAACAACAACGGAAACCTATTGGTTCTTGAAGTTCAATCGCACATTGGCGAAAACATGGTTCGTACCATATCAATGGATTCTACCGATGGTCTTAGCCGTGGTGTAGATGCTGTTGCAACAGGAGCACCAATCCAAATGCCAATCGGCGATGATATTTACGGTCGACTTTTTAACGTTATTGGCGATGCTATCGACGGAATTGGAAACTTGCCTAAAGCTGGCGAACATGGGCTTCCAATCCACCGCGATGCTCCAAAATTTGAAGATCTATCAACTTCTACCGAAGTTCTTTATACTGGTATCAAAGTAATTGACCTTATTGAGCCTTACGCAAAAGGTGGTAAAATTGGTCTTTTCGGTGGTGCTGGGGTTGGTAAAACGGTACTTATCCAAGAGTTGATTAACAATATCGCGAAAGGCCACGGTGGTCTATCGGTTTTCGCTGGTGTAGGTGAACGGACTCGTGAGGGTAATGACTTACTTCGCGAAATGCTTGAATCCGGAATTATTAAATACGGAGATGACTTTATGCACTCCATGGAAGATGGCGGATGGGATTTATCTAAAGTTGATAAAACTGCGATGAAGGATTCAAAAGCTACTTTCGTTTTCGGACAGATGAACGAGCCTCCTGGAGCACGTGCTCGTGTGGCGCTTTCAGGTTTGACCATCGCTGAGTATTTCCGTGATGGAGCTGGCGAAGCGCAAGGAAAAGATGTACTTTTCTTCGTAGATAATATTTTCCGATTTACACAAGCAGGTTCTGAGGTATCGGCACTTCTTGGGCGTATGCCTTCAGCGGTGGGTTACCAACCAACTTTGGCAACAGAAATGGGTGCGATGCAAGAGCGTATTACTTCAACAAAAAGAGGTTCTATTACATCTGTACAGGCGGTTTACGTTCCTGCGGATGACCTTACGGATCCAGCACCAGCAACAACTTTTGCCCACTTGGATGCTACTACCGTACTTTCACGTAAAATTGCTGAACTAGGTATTTATCCAGCAGTGGATCCATTGGATTCAACTTCACGTATTCTTTCTGAAGCTGTTTTGGGTAAAGAACATTATGGTTGTGCACAACGAGTAAAAGAACTTTTACAACGATATAAAGAATTACAAGATATTATCGCAATTCTTGGGATGGAAGAACTTTCCGAAGAAGATAAAATGGCCGTGAACCGTGCTCGTAGAGTACAGCGTTTCCTTTCACAGCCTTTCCACGTAGCTGAGCAGTTTACCGGTATTCCTGGAGTTTTGGTGGATATTAAAGAAACTATCAAAGGCTTCAATATGATTATGGATGGCGAATTGGATCATCTTCCAGAATCAGCCTTCAACCTTAAAGGAACTATTGAAGAAGCTATTGCGGCAGGAGAAAAAATGCTTGCAGAAGCTTAATTAGATATTAGATTTGAGATGTGAGATATTAGATTTTCTCACGTCTCAAATCTCAAATCTCAAATCTCAATACTAAAAAAATGTACTTAGAAATAGTAAACCCCGAAGCATCCTTAGTATCCGGTGAAGTGGAAAGCGTAACCGTTCCTGGTGTGGAAGGAGAGTTTCAAATGCTGAACAACCACGCTCCTATTGTCTCTGTTTTACAAGCTGGAAAAGTGAAATTCAGAGGAAATCCAACTATTGCTGATGGTTTTCAGAATAAATTTTCTAAAGAAGGAGATAAATGGGTTCTTCACATAACCGGAGGAACTGTAGAGTGCAATAATAATCGTGTGATGGTTTTGGCGGACTAGCCTATCGTCAAAAGGATTTTCCAGAACCCCAATTTTCTGTAATAGTTAGTTGGGGTTTTGTATCTATATTTGCTTGCACAATGCGAAAGCCATGAAAAAAACACTGTCCTATTTTCTTTTCTTGTTTATAGTTGTCTCCTGTTCTACAAAAGATGACGCTCCAGCAAATAATTGCAACGCTTCCCTGACCCTTGAGACTCGAGGAATTTCAACCAGTTCAGTGATTATCGGTTGGAATGACGTTTTGGAAAGCCAGCCCGCCATCTATGTAGCAGAATTTGGACCAGAAGGATTTAATCCCGGCACTGGAACCATTGTCGAGACCCAAGAATTTGAATATCGTGTAGAAGGTCTGTCCTCTGGAACTACTTATTCATTTTATGTAAAGAAGAAATGTGGCAACGACAATTTTTCGAAAAATGTGGGCCCAAGAAACTTTACTACTCTTTCCTGCCAAGCGATAGATTTGGTTACTGTTTCCAGTATTTTCGAAACCACAGCCCGCATTAATTGGTTTATGGAAACCCAGGCTACGGAAATTGAATATGGCCCGAGCGGATTTGATTTGGGCTCAGGAACCAAAATTAGCATCAATCGCACAGAATATTGGTACGATCTAAATAATCTAATTCCGAGTACAACTTATGATGTTTATATGAGAAACGTTTGCGGAACAGATTTGTCACCCAATTCCGAAGTCACCTCTTTTACTACCTTGGATGTTTGTAAAAAGCCTGAACGATTCAGACTTATAAGTGTTGGAAGAGAATCGTTGCGGATAACCTGGGATCGAGGGGATAATTCTTCTTGGCAGGTGGAATATGGACCACAAGGTTTCGCAATAGGTACAGGCAGAATTCTTAATACATCCATATCAAATCCCTTGATTGAGGCAGGCATCAATCCAAGTACTACCTACGAATTTTATGTGCGAGCCAATTGTGGCTCAGAGGGATTTAGCAAAGATGCCGGACCTTTGGTGGCCACCACCCAACCCTAAAACAAGGAGGAATTGAACATTATTATTTCGTGATTGCTTCTCATTTGATGCCATGCTCCTTCCGTTTGGCTTCTATTATGTCTCTGAAATTCCTATTACTTATTCCGCTATCAATCCCTTTTGAATCTCCTTTCGCAGATGTTCCAATTTTTGATCATTCAACTCTTGGGCACGCAATGCGGCCCTTATCACTTCACTGGCATTTTTCTAATCCCAAATTTGGACATAATTTAAGGGTTGCCTCAATCCCTTAAATGTTGTAAAATATCTCCAGGCTGACAATCCAAAGCATCGCAAATAGCTGCCAGAGTTGAAAATCTGACGGCGCGGGCTTTTCCACTTCTGAAGATTGACAGATTTGCTTCCGTGATTCCGATTATTTCTGCCAATTCCTTCCCGGTCATTCCTCTATCCTGAAGTAATTCATCCAGTGTTATGATTATGCGCATACTATATGGTTAGATTACTGTCTTCCTTAAAAAGTCTGGCCTGTTCGAGTACTTTACTTTGTAGTATAAAGAAAAATCCGACAATACAGAGAAAGAGAGGAATCATAACATCGGTACCCAGAATAAGTTTTACAGAACCACCGGAAACATCCATAAGCCAAAACATTAAATAGGTCAAGGTTAAAATTAGGGCAGATAGAACCAAAAAAACCCCGCTAAATCTTAAATCTTTAGAAGTTTTAATACTATAAAAAGATTTTGAAATAAATTGGTTTGCGGTTTTGCGCAAATAATTTATACCGATTAAGAAGAGAATGTAGGTTAAAATGCTAAGACCGATTCCTATCCAATACAACACAGGTAAATTCCAATAACCGTCAAGTCCTTGGAATTCGATATCGGCAATCTTGGTAGTGAAAACACCAAATGGTAGAATAAAGATGAAACCAAGAATACCTAAGCACAAAACAATAAATAAAAAATCGATAAGAAATTTCAGTGTAAGAATCATAAAAATAAAATTATTGTTTATCAATAACAAATATACTAAAAATATTGATAAACAATAATTATCTTCATTTTATAAGGAACAAATACTCTTCAATAATTAAAGATATTTTCTATTTTTGAAAGCAGTTATGGATCCAATAGAAAAAAATGAAATATTAATTTCCCCAAAAGAAATTATTTACCTTTCAGCAAAAATTTTACAATGAAAATCTTCATCACCTTTATTGCAATTATCTCTTTTCAACTCTCTGTCGCTCAGGCTTATCACGGGCAAGGAGATATAAAATTTCAAGTCGGTGCAAACCTTCAAAACAATGGAACTGGAATCATGGCGAGCTTGGATTTTGGCCTTGGCGATAATATATCTGTTGGATTTGCATCTGCTTATTCGTTAGGAGTAGAAAAAGAAATAAAATCAAATGGAAAAGAAGGTCCTGTTCCGGATTTTAAGGATAGATTCGATCTGAAAGCCCGCTTTAACGCAAACTTGGGAAATGTGATAAATGTGGATGAAAACTTCGATGTATATCCAGGATTATATGTGAGTTTAAAGAATTTTGGAGGTCATTTGGGTGCTCGTTATTTCTTCTCCCAAGGCTTCGGTCTTTTTACAGAGTTGAATGTGCCGATATCCAAGTACAATACTGATATACTCACCAATTCCGAGAAGTTACACAATCAGGTTTCTGTAAACTTGGGGGTTTCGTTCTGCATTTAGGAAATCCTTTCACTTAGATAGAGGAGATTTTCGATTTGCCCAGTCGAGCTTTTCGACTTCGAGCAAGATAAATTTAAGTCGAGGCCTTATTATTAGTGATGCACTAAAAGTTTTCGACTGTGCTCGAACTGACATTGTTATGAGAAAGCTACATCTAATCGTTGTTCCACAGAAAATAATTGCTGCAACAATCACTCTTAAACCGTAGTGAGATAACTCAATAATATGGTTTAAACTTATTGTGCGATTTTCATAAAGTTCATATCTTACCAGATAAATTAAACAACCCAACCAATGAACGAATGGTTTGCAGCATTTGAACCTTTTGAAAAGGTTTACTGGTCTATCGCGTTAATCGCTTCAGGAATTTTTATTGTTCTAATGATTCTAACCTTTTTCGGTGGCGAATTTAATGATACTGGCGATGTAGATACCGATATTGACGGCGATACGGGTATCGACTTTCAGTTTCTTTCCTTTAAAAATTTAATCGGTTTTTTTACCATTTTTGGCTGGACAGGTATTGCTTGTATTGGCGCCGGACTATCAACAACGTTGGTTATTCTCATTTCGATTGGCTGTGGATTGCTGATGATGGCCATTATGGCTTCATTATTTTATTACCTAGGTAAACTAAACAGCAGCGGTTCTTTAAAAATTGAAAATGCGCTAAACCAAGTGGGCGAAGTTTACCTAACTATTGGTGCCAACCGCTCTAGAATTGGTAAAGTCCACATCAACATTCAAGGAGGAATGCGCGAACTCGATGCGCTGACCGACGAAACCTCTGATCTTCATCAAGGCGATGTTATATCCGTAACCCAGATAACTGGAACGGGAATTTTAATTGTAAACAAACACACCAAATAATCATGTATTCTCTACCACTTCAAATAGAATCATTTGCGCCATTATTGGCTATCGGATTCGCCATTTTATTCGTTTTTATAATTCTCGTAACCTTTATAAGACGCTATAAACGCTGTCCATCAGACCGTATTTTGGTTGTTTATGGAAAGGTGGGCACGGGAAACTCCGCTCGCTGTATTCACGGAGGCGCGGCTTTTATCTGGCCCGTAATTCAAGATTATGAATATCTTGATTTAACACCAATGTCAATTGAAGTGAATCTTGTAAATGCGCTAAGTAAGCAGAACATTCGTGTAAACGTTCCTTCTCGTTTTACTATTGGTATTTCCACCGAACCAGGAGTTATGCAAAATGCCGCCGAGCGATTGTTAGGACTCGGATTGGAACAAATTCAAGAGCTTGCCAAAGAAATTATCTTCGGGCAATTGCGTTTGGTTGTCGCTTCCATGGACATCGAAGAAATAAACAACGACAGAGATAAATTTTTGACCAATATTTCCAACAGCGTTGAGTCTGAACTGAAGAAAGTTGGTCTAAAACTCATCAACGTAAACATTACAGATATTGTTGATGAATCCGGTTATATTGAAGCTTTAGGAAAAGAAGCTGCCGCCCACGCCATTAACGCCGCCCGTAAATCGGTAGCCGAAAAAGTGAGAGATGGTTCCATTGGAGAAGCAAATGCCGTACAAGATCAGCGTACGCAAGTTGCCGCCGCCAATGCACAAGCTGTGGAAGGAGAAAACATTGCGAAGATAAACATTGCCAATTCCGATTCGTTGCGTCGTCAAAGAGAAGCCGAAGCCGAAAGAGTAGCAATTGCTTCTGAAAAAGTACAAACCGCAAAAGCACTAGAAGAATCCTACATTGCGGAAAAGGAAGCCGAAATAACCCGTGCCGAGAGAGACCGAAGCAGCCAGTTGGCCGATATTATCGTTCCTGCGGAAATTGATAAGAGAAAAGTAGAAATAGACGCCGAAGCCGAAGCAGAAAGAATAAGACGCCGCGCAAAAGGGGAAGCAGATGCAATTCTTTTTAAAGCACAAGCCGAAGCCCAAGGTATGCTAGAAATACTAACCAAACAAGCAGAAGGTTTTGACAGAATCGTAAAAGCCGCCGGCAACAACTCCAAAGATGCGGTGCTTCTTATAATAGCAGACAAACTTCCAGAATTAGTAAAACTTCAAGCCGAAGCCATCAAAAACATTAAGATCGACAAAGTTACCGTATGGGAAAATGGTTCTTCAAAAGACGGTAAAACTGCCACTTCCAACTTCATCTCTGGAATGTACGGCTCTGTACCGCCACTTCAGGAAATGTTCAATATGGCTGGAATGGAATTGCCTGAGTATTTGAAGGGGAAGAAGGTTGAAGATGAGAGTGATGATGTGAATAAGGAGAAGTGAAAATGAATTAATAAATATAAGACTTGATTATCACCATGTCTTACTATAAACAATTTGTAGATAATAAAATAAAAGAGCTAAAAATGACAATTAAAGAATCTATTCTGAAAAGTTTATCAGACATAGGAAGCCTTGCTACATATATAGAAGTTTATGAAAATATCATTTACAAAGGTTATTACGATTTCAAGAAAGGAAAAACTCCAAAAAGAACAATTCAGCCCAGCTCGGAGAATTTATTCGCAATGGAGATAGTCGCGTAAAGCGAGTTAAGCACGAGAACGGAAACTATTCATATTACCTAAAACGTAACGAGCAAGATATCGATTTGGAAATCCTATCAGGACTGAACCGATCTGTTGTTGTTGAAACTCCTAAAGCAAAAAAATACGCTGAACGAGATTTACACAAATTACTAAGTAGCTATTTAAAAAATACTAAAATTTATTCAAAAACAATCCTGTCCTAAATGTTTTTCGGAAGATTTAAATTTAACGCTTTTACTGGTTTCCCGACCGTTTTTCCTCATTTTTTAAAATAAGACCCCCTGCACCACTTTTTCCTTTGGCGGCGGA